>JANXYO010000025.1 GCA_025356015.1 Spirochaetaceae bacterium | reverse complement strand
GCCTCGGCGAAGGCGCGCGCGTAGATGTCCATCTCCTCGCTCGGGATTCCCTCGACCGTGAGGACGGTCTTGCCCGCGATGCGCTCGACCGGCATGACGCAGGAGGCGAGGAGGGCACCGTCCACGATCACCGAGCAGGCGCCGCAGGCGCCCTCGCCACAGGCGTTCTTCGCGCTCGTGATGCGCGCATCCTTCCTGAGGTAATCAAGGAGACTCTGTCCGCCCGCCGAGGCCGCGGGCGAACCATTAAGGGTAAAACGAACCATGCTAGTGGGCCTTTGCGGAGCGCCGCGCTTAGATGCGGGTCTCCCGATCGTAGGGTTTTCCAAGCTCGGCGGGACCGCGGAGCCTTGAACGGCGAGAGAAGGCAAGGACAGCGATGACAAGCGCGTAGGGAAGCATCACGGCGAACTCGTAGGGGAACTTGATCCCCAGCACCTGGATCGACAGCTGCAGTGCCTGGGCCAGGCTGAACAGGAGGGCTCCCGAGAGGATCCAGGCCGGATGCCACCTTCCGAAGTAGACAAGGGCCACGGCGATGGAGCCGCGCCCCGCGACAATGTCGTCGGCGAACATCTTCGCCTGGCAGAGCGACAGGTAGGCCCCGGCGAGTCCTGCCATGGCACCTCCGAGGGCGAGGGCCTGGTAGCGGACCCTCGTCACCTTGATGCCCATGGTGTCGGCCGCGCGGGGATGGGTGCCGGCGGCCCTGACCTTCAGGCCCCAGGGCGTCTTGAAAAGCACATACCAGCTGGCGGGCACCGCGAGGAAGGCGAGGTAGGCGACAATGTTGTGGTTGAAGAGGACAGGACCGAAGAAGGGAATCTGCGATAGAAAAGGGATGGGCAGGGGAGGCACTCCGCCTATCCCTGTGACGCCGCCCACGTAGTGCCTGAAGAGGGTTCCCGCGGCACCCCAGCCGAGCATCTGGAGTCCTATGCCTGCGATGCCCTGGGGAGCGCGGAAGCTGACCGTCACGAGGGCGAACAGGAGTCCAAGGACGGCGCCGGCCGCCGCCGCTCCGGCGAAGCCGAGGAGGTTGGCCCATGGCGCGAGTGCCCCCGTCTTGAGGAAGAAGGGAGGCAGGAATGCGAGGAAGGCGCCCATGCTCATGATGCCCTCGCAGCCGAGGTTGAAGACCCCCGCGCGCTGGTTGAACATCTCGCCCAAGGCCGCGAGGAGGAGGGCGACCGAAAAGGGTACGCCGATTGCCAGGATGTTCATGATGATGTCGAGGATGCTCACTGCTTGAGCCCGCCTTCCGCCGCGGCGTCTTCCAGCGTCTTGGGCCCCGGCCTTCTCGGGAGCCTGAGCCTTCTCGCGAGCCTGTCGCGCGCGTAGGGATTGCCCAGGAACATCTGGGCTGAGACGATGGCGAGGATCACTGCCCCCTGGAGGACGAGGACCATGTTGGCGGGCACGCCCATCGATCGCTGGGTCATGTCGGCTCCGAGGATGAGGAGGCCGAAGAAGACGGCGGCGGGGACGATGCCCGCGGGATGGAGGCCGCCGAAGAGGGCGACGACGATGCCTGAGAAACCGTAGCCCGAGGTGATGCCCTCGATCGCACGGCGGTGGACGCCCGTGAGTTCGACGGCTCCGGCGAGACCCGCGAAGGCTCCGCTCACCACCATCGCGGCGATGATGTACTTCTCGACATCGATGCCGGCGTAGCGCGCGGCCTTCTCCTCTGCTCCCGCGGCGCGCATGCGGAATCCCGAGGTGGTCCTCCAGAGGAAGAGGAATACAAGGACGGCGAGGACGATGGCGATGATCAGGCCCGTGTGGAGACGGGTGCCGGGGATGAGACGGTCGAGCCAGGCTTCCTTGGGGAGGCGCGGCGACTGGGGGGTGCCCGAGCCTGTCTGCAGCTCGTTCGGGTCGATCATGGGACCGCGCAGGAAGAAGGTGTAGAACTGGGCGGCTATGTAGTTGAGCATCACCGTCGAGAGAATTTCGTTGACTCCGAGCCTCGCCTTCAGGGCTCCGGCGATCCATGCCCATATTCCTCCCCCAAGGGCTCCTGCCGCGAGGACGAGGGGCAGGAGGACGGCCTTTGGGAGGCCGGGGAGGTAGAGGGCGGCGGCCGTCGCCGCGATGATTCCGGCCTGCATCTGGCCCTCGGCCCCGATGTTCAGGATGCCCGAGCGGAAGGCCACGGCGATCCCAAGGGCTATGAGGATGAGGGGGACAGCCCGCACGAGGATCTCGGTGAGGCCGAAGGTGTCCTTCAAGGGATCGGTGAGGATGACGCGGAAGGTCCCCAGGGCGTCGGCCCCGACCGCGATGAGGATGACGGCGGCCATCGCTATCGCCGCGAGGGCCGAGGCGGCTATCACGATCGTGCCGTAGAGGGCATTGAATCCCTTATTCATCTGCAAGCCCAGCCATCAGCATTCCCAGCCTCCGCCTCGTCGCCTCGGGGGCCTCGAGGACCTTCGA
The DNA here is from genome assembly GCA_025356015.1 of Spirochaetaceae bacterium. Lineage (GTDB taxonomy): Bacteria > Spirochaetota > Spirochaetia > Treponematales > Rectinemataceae > JANXYO01. Next base: position 31,388 of record JANXYO010000025.1, on the reverse strand, counting down.
TATGCGTCCCTTGTAGATCACGGCGATCCTGTCCGAGAGGTTCATGAGCTCCTCGAGCTCCTCCGAGATGAGGAGGATCGCGACTCCCTCGGCCCGGCGCTCGAGGAGCTGGGCGTGGATGAACTCCTCGGCCCCCATGTCGAGGCCCCGTGTCGGATAGACCGCCACAAGGACCTTCGGTCCCCGCGCGAGCTCCCGCGCGAGGATCACCTTCTGGATATTGCCACCGGAGAGGGACCCAGCCGAGGTCGCCGTCGAAGAGGCCCTGATGTCGAAGCGCTCGCGCAGCTCCTCGGCGTTCTCGTCGATACGTTCGAGCCTGAGGAAGGATGCTGTCGAGAACCTCTGAGAGGCGAAGTCCTTGAGGACGAGGTTCTCCTTGATCGAGAAGGAGGGGACTATGCCCTCGGTGTGCCTGTCCTCGGGGATGTAGCCCATGCCGGCATCGATGATGGCGCGGGGGCGGCGGTTGGCTATCTCCTCGCCGCAGAGCCCGATCGAGCCCGACTCGACCTTGCGGAGACCGGCGAGGGCATCGGCGAGCTCCCTCTGCCCGTTGCCCGAGACGCCGGCTATGCCCAGGATCTCGCCCGAGCGCAGCTCCAGGTCCAGGCCGTTCAGGGCCAGGTTCCCCCGGTCGCCACGCACCATGAGCGCGCTCACCTTGAGCCGCTGCTCGCCACAGGCCTCGACGCAGGCATTGCGCGGCAGGTTCACCTCGTGGCCCGTCATCAGCGCGGCGAGATCCCCGCTTGTGTGGTCTTGAGTCCTGCCGTTGAAGGCCACCCTTCCCTGTCTGAGGATGGTGACCCGGTCGCAGAGGGCCTTCACCTCTCCGAGCTTGTGGCTGATGAAAATTACGGAAAGCTCCGCCGTCATCCGCTTGAGCCGCTCGATGAGCTCGTCGGTCTCCTGGGGGGTCAGGGCCGAGGTCGGCTCGTCAAGGATGAGGAATCTGGCTCCGAAGCAGAGGGTCTTCACGAGCTCGACGCGCTGCTGTTCACCTACCGAAAGCTGCCAGACATAGGCCTCGGGGTTGACCGCGAGCTGGTGACGCTCGGAGACCTCGGCGATGCGTCTGCGGGCTGAGGCGAGGTCGAGGTGGAAGGGGTGATGCAGTTCCTTGAGGCCAAGGGCGACGTTCTCGGTCACGGTCATGTTTGGCACGAGCATGAAGTGCTGATGGACCATGCCGATGCCCGCGGCAAAGGCGTCGCTGGGGCCCCGGAAGCGGGCTTCCTCCCCATTGATGACGATCCTGCCGTAATCGGGCTGGTAGAGGCCCATGAGGATGTTCATGAGGGTCGTCTTGCCCGCGCCGTTCTCGCCGACGAGGGCGAGAACCTCGCCTGCTCCCACCTCGAGGGAGATGTCGTCGCAGGCGAGGACCCCCGGGAACCGCTTGGTGATGCCTTCGAGCCTAAGGCTTTCGATACGCTTCGTCGAAGGCATTGATCCTCCGTCAAGGAGAGCGGGCGGCGCGATGCGCCGCCCGCCTGTCGGGTCTAGAACTTCACGTCCTTCCAGGCGATGGAGAGCTTGCCGGAGGTGATGTCGGCCTTGGCCTTCTCGGCCGCGGCGCGGACGGCCTTGGTGAGGACAGGCCCAACCTTGTCGTTGAACTTGTAGACAAAGCCGCCGTTGGTGAAGCTCATGGGGATGCTTTCCCCGCCGAGCACTCCGGCCTGGCGCTTGTTGATCAGGGCCTCGATGACGGCCGAGTAGTCGTAGCTCGCTGCCGCGATGGCCTTGTAGCCCTCGGGGATGGCTAGCTGGGCGATGTCCTGGCCGAGCCACCAGATCTGCTGGTCCTTGTACTCGGCGACGGCGCGGAGGGCGCCGAGGGCCTGCTGGGAGGAACCGGTGAGGACGTCAGCCCCGGCCTTGACCTGAGTCTGGGCGAGCTCGGCGGCTTTTACGAAGTCGCTGAAGGAACCGGTGTGCGCGACCTTTACCTCGGCTTTGGGGTTGGAGGCCTTCACGCCGAGCACAAAGCCGCGGTCGTAGCGGGCTGCGTCACCGCCGTCCACCGGCCCGACAAGGCCTATGACGTTGGCCTTTGTCACCATGCCGGCGATGATGCCATTGATGTAGCCGGTCTCCTCGCTCATGGGCATATAAGTGAAGACATTCTTCGGGCCGATGTCGGCGCTTGTTCCGAAGGCAAAGCTGGTCTTCGGGAACTCGTCGGCCATCTCGAGCACGAGGTTCTTGAACTGGGCACCATGGCAGATGACGATGTCGTATCCTTGGGAGGCGTACTGGCGGGCCGCGGAGCCGGCGTCCACGGGCTTCATCTTCTCGCTGTAGTTGTACTCGACCAGGGTTTTGCCGTACTTGGCCTGGACGGCGACAATGGCATCGTGCATGGCCTGGGCCCAGCCCTTGTCGTCGACCGTCGATTCGACGATCAGGGCGATCTTGACCTTCGCCTTGGGAGCCGCGGTCGCGCCTGCGATCACGAGAATGAGGGCCGCGAGTACGAGTATGGCTTTCTTCATCGACTTCTCCTGCTTTGTGCCTATTCGCCTGCCCCGCCCGTGGGCCTCGGAATGCCGGCGGCTCGGCCGGAGAGGCGTGGAATGAAGGATAGCATGGGCTTTGAATCGGCGCAAACCCAATAGATGGGCAAATTAGTCAGTCTTCCCAGTCCCTCAGGCGCTCGAGACGGGCTATCGTCTCCTTCGAGCTCGTTCCCGACCTGCTCGCCGCCGCGAGGAGCTGGACGGCGAGCTCGCTTCCCGCGGCCCTGATGGCCGTGCGTTGCAGAGGATTGGAGTCGTCGATCGCGTCGAGTATCCTCCTCTCGTCGCGCTTGGACAGGACGCCGAGGATGCGCTCGTGGGCGACAGGCTGCATGCCCTGCATTGCCACGGCGATCACGCCCCCCGATGTCTGCCGGAAGGCTTCCTTGATCGTCCTCTCGTCGAGGGCAAGGACGATCCGCGTGAACTCCGCTATGAAGGCGGGATCTGTGGCGAGGTCGTCCTCGCTGCCTAGCACGATCTCACCCCTCTCCTCGAGGCTCCTCACGAGGTCCCCAAAGGCCGCCTGGGCCTGGGATATCTCGTCGCCCGAGAGCCTTCCCCTCAGTTGCGAAGCGTCGTCCTCGAGCGAGGCCCCCCCGATCTTTCCATAGAGGGGCTTCACAAGGTTGAGGCTCTCCTGAGGGCAGCCAGCGAGGATGGCCGCCGAGATATCCCTGCCGGCGGCGTGGACAGCGCGTTCGAGGTTGCGGGGGTCGAGGGCGAGGGAGCGGATGAGGTCTGGCATGTCCCCCGGCACGACCAGGGTATCGGTGTGGGGCCGCCGGCGCTTGAGCCGTGACAGGAGGTACTTGCTCGTCTTCTCGAAGTACTCAGCCCCGAGGTGGGCTGTCATCCTGCGCATGAGGACATAGGGATGCTCGCCAGCGAGGATCCCTCCCAGACCGGCGAGGGTGAGGCGCAGCTCAAGGATGGCTCCCGGGTCGCTCTCGGCCGCCAGCCGCATCTCGGAGAGGCCGCGCTCGAGGCCTTCGGCGTCCGCTCCGCCCGCGAGAAGTTCGAGTCCTCGCCGAAGCGGCTTCCTGCGCTCGGCCTTCGAGGCAAGGGAAAGGGCCCGGCCCGATTCACTTCGCGCCCTCTCGGCCACTGACTCGATGCGTGCAGCGATCTCGAACAGTGCGTCCTTCTTCTGGCGGGACACCTTTATGGAAGTCCATCGCGCGAGGGGCAGGGATGCGAGAGAGGAGATCACGCCTCCTCCTGGGCCCGGACGCTTTCCTTCGCCGTGGTGGCTGCCCTGGCCATGGGGGCTTCCTTCTCGAGCTCCTCGAGGACTCCCAGGGCCCGGTCGGCACCATAGTAGGCTACCAGCTTGCGCGCCATGATGGCTGGATCGTCGGCCTCGGCCAGTGACATGAGGCCCTCGACTATCACGCAGGCGCGGAGGAAGGGCCAGCCGGTGCGCTCCTCGGCCAGAAGATAGGTCGCCAGTATGTCCTCGAGGATCTCGCCCGAGAGTCCTTCCATCACGAGCCTGAGGCCCACGGCAAGCAGGGGATCGTCGGCGGCCGGTATCTCGGATTCGAGGGCCTGGAAGCCTTCGCTGCGGGTGCGCCGGTCGAGTTCCATGAAACGCCGAATGAGCGGTGCGATGCCCCGCTTCTCCTCTTCGCGGCAGGCGAGCCTGCGCGCGAGCTCGGCGTTCCACTGGATCATGTATGGACCTCCCTCGAGTCGTCTACAGTATACGCCGCCCGCTCTCGCCCTTCCAAGCCCGGCAGGCGTTTCGCTCTGTTCTTTCGCGCGAATCGGAGGGGATTCTCAGGCGAAGCACCGCATCTCCCATGTTGCGATTCATTCGGCCTCGGGCGGAGCCTCTGAGCGGGGTTCCCGCCTCGGTCCCGATGCGTCGGCGAGCCTTGAGTTCGTGCCCTTGAGCCTCTCGGAAAGCGTTGAGATGAGCTTGCGGGATGCCTCGGCGCTCGACCTTATGTAGGTCTCGAATACCTCTGGCGGGAGCTCGAGGAGGACTGAGTCCTCGACCGCCCGCGCCGTGGCGTTCCTCGCCTCGCCCAGGATGTAGGCCATCTCGCCGAATATCTCGCCCCGGCCGCACTCGGCGACCTTGGCCTCGCCGTCGGCCGTCGAAAGGAAGATGCCGATCCTCCCGCGATGGACGAAATAGGCGCTTTCACCCGTATCGCCGGCCTCGAACACGCTCGTCCCCAGGGAGGCTTCCCTGCCGAAGTTGCGGAACAGGCGGTCTGGCTCCATGAAGAGCGCGCCTTCAAGCCTCGAGGTCGCCGCGGCGAGCGATAGCCTGCCGAAGCGGCCGAAAAGGAGGGCGTCGAGATGCTCCTCGACGTAGGCGAGCTCGGCGAAGTAGAGGTAGAGGCTGAAGAAGGTATAGACGTTGACCAGGAGGAGGATCAGGTTGCCGATTACCCCGTACAGGAGGTCGTAGCGCTCGATGGCGATGAAAGCGCGGAAGAGCGAGGAGAATACGGCGTACATGATCACGCAGAGCGCGGCGGCCCAGACGGCGACCTTGCGTCGCGGACGTCGGCCTGGAATGAGCCAGTAGCTCAGGGCGACGATGGTGAAGAGGATGAGGGAGGGGGCGATGCCGGCCGAGTAGCCGATGAGGTGGCCGAAAGCGGGCCCCAGTGAGCTCTCGAGACCGCCTACGAAGACGCGCATCGCCTCGGCCGCGGCGAGGAGGGCCACGACCAGGATTATCGCCGCAAGCTCGAGGGCCAGGCTCAAGGCTCCTCCGGCGAGGCTCTTCTTCTGGATCTGCTCGCTCCAGATCACCTTGAAGGAGCGCTGGACGGTCACCACCAGGAGGCGGACTGCCCAGACCAGGCTCACCATGCCGATGATCGCCGCGAAGCCGGCGAGGGGTCTCGCGAAGAAGCCGCGTACGACATCGCCGACATCCAGGGCCCCGAGTGAGGCCGCCAGGATGCGCTCCGCGCCCGCGATCGCGGCCGGAGACGAGCTCAAGAGAGCCGACGCGATCCCGAGGACAAGGAGGACGGCCGGCGTGGCCGAAAGGAGGAAGGCATAGGCACCCGCGGCCGCGTGGTTCGCCATCTCGTGTTCTCCGAAGCGCTCGGCGGCGAAGATGAGGCGTCGCGCGACCGACAAGGCGCCTTTCGGAATTCTCTGCATGCCTGTGAGTATAGCGCCGCCGCGACCATGACCGCGAGCGATGCGGGGCCGCTTTTCCCCCATAGATGACTCAATTGCGAGATGCCGAAAAGGAAAGGTAACGATTTGCCCTCGACATGCCGAAAAACATAGCGTAAACATGTTGATGTTCACGCGGTGAAGCGCATTAAGCTTGCGTGGCGGCGCGACTTGCATCATCATGGTGGGTAGAAGAAAGCAGGTCGATAAGGGGGACGCCCTAGATGCCAGGAAGAAGCGCGGCTCAGCTCGTCGATATCCGGCTCGTCGAGGACAAGCGCATCGATGATTCCTTCTTTCAGGACTACGCGAAGGTTCACGAGCGCGTCGAGCGGATTCTCGAAAAGGCCGAGCGGCCGATAACACAGGAAGTCGTCAACGTGGCGCTCGACTCTCTCCTTGCGTGGCTCGCGGGACAGTCCGTGCGCTCGGTCCCGAACGACAGGCTTTCGATGTTCCTCCGCTGTGGCCTCGGCCACATCTGCGCCGAACGCTCGGCCGTCCCCGGATTGCCAATGGAGGAAGTCGCGATGCGGGCTTACGACGAGCTCAGGCTGCGCGGCTGGGACCGCAAGGACTATGACCCGCTGGAGGCCACCGAGGCCCTCAAGCGTGTCGCCGCGACCGAGGCCGCCAGGGCCGAAGCCGCATTGAAGAAGAAAGCCGCGGCCGCGTCGAAAGGCGAGGCCGTTGCGGGCGAGAATAAATCCGCGAAACCAAAGGTCGCCGAAGTGAAGGCTAAGAAAGCCGCGCCGGCGAAGAAGGAGGCTCTGATGACGTCCGAGAAGAAGCCGGCGCCGGCCAAGAAGGCTAGCGCGCCGAAGACGACGGCCGCTAAAAAGACCGCCGCCTCCACCAAGGCCAAGGCCGTTGCGAAGAAACCCGCGACAAAGGTCGCCGCCAAGACAGCCGCGAAGAAGCCGGCAGTCAAGAAGGCAGCCGTCGCGAAGAAGCCTGCGGTCAAGAAGACCGTGGCGAAGAAGCCCGTGGCCAAGAAGGCCGTGGCGAAGAAGCCGGTGGCCAAGAAGGCTGTCGCCAAGAAGGCAGTGGCCAAGAAGCCGGCAGCAAAGAAGCCGGTGGCGAAGAAGCCTGCGGCCAAGAAATCGGCCGTCAAGAAGGCTCCCGTCGTGAAGAAGCCGGTCGCCGTCGTGAAGACTCCGTCCCCCATGCCAATGGAAGACAAGAAGCCCGATCCGACGCTCTGATCGCATAGCGCACGAATGCGCAACCCTTAGGCGGCCCGCTCGTCAGATGAGACGGCGGGCCGCCTGTCTTTTTCCCTGGCGATTCCGGTCAAGGAAATCGATCCACGAATGCCTCATTATTCCGTGCATCCCGTCACCCACGGGCCATGAAGAGAGCGCTTTCGCACAATCCATCTAGCCCTTCCAAGCTCCCTCGCGGGTCGAGGACGGGCTTGAGTTTGACATAATCTCGTATTTTGTATAATAAAAGACCGTTTCAATCGTTCACAAATGCCGCTTTAAGTCGATATTCGACCAAGATATAAGCCGATGTGCCGTCTAACGCTAGTAAATGCTCCTTTTCCAAAAAAAAACTTGACACCCCAAATTGTGCTGGCTATACTGCCCGAGAACCTAGGAAAGGGGATCACTAAACCGTCGGTTTAACCCCCTTACGTATGCTAAGGAGGACTTAATGAAGAAGCTTATTGTTCTGCTTCTCGTGCTCGCCGTCGCCAGCAGCGCTTTCGCGCAGCTGACGGTCGGCGGCTATGTGCGCGCCACCGCGACCTACTCGTCCGACACCAAGATCGCCATGCCCGCCGAGCGCATCCGCCTCAACCTCGATGCCAAGGATCCCGACGGCATGTATGGCTTCAGCGGCCGTTTCCAGGGTAGCGCGCCCCTCAATGGCGTTCAGCCCAAGGGCACTGACTACTTCTATGGCTGGGCGAAGTTCGCCGGCGGCATGGGCAAGGTCAGCATGGGCTACCTGGACAACACCGACTATCAGTTCGACAACAGCCTGAACAAGGTCTACCTTGTCAGCGGCAACGTCAACGCCGGCTTTGAGTACGAGACCGACGCCATGTGCCTCCAGCTCTACCCGGTCGCCGGCTTCAGCGTTGGTATCTTCTACAAGCCCCAGCCCACGACCAAGCTCTTTGACAAGGCCAACAGTGGCGAGCTCGCCTTCGGCGCCGCTTATGCTGTCGAGAAGCTCATCAACGTGCGCACCGGCTGGACCCTCCTCGCCGACTCCAAGCTCGCCGGCCACGCGTCGGTTCAGTACGTTGGCATGGACAACCTCTCCGCCGTCGTCGGCGTGAAGATGAGCAACGTCGCCCTTGGCAAGTACACCAAGATCTACACCCTCGACGAGTACACGATGGGCGCGATCTTCATCAACGCCGCCTTTGAGTACGAGACCGAAGCCAAGACCATGTACTTTGAAGGCAACGTCGAGTACACTGGCGAGGGCTACGCCGTCCGCGCCGACTTCGTCTACGACAAGGACCTCGTCTACATCACCGACAAGACCAACTTCGGCGTCGAGCTCTCTGTTCCCTTCGCCAAGAAGGCCGAGTTCAACGTCGGACTCAGCTACGGTGATGTCACCAAGGCCGTCGTCCCCATGTTCGTGAAGGTTTCCTTCTAAGCGAACGACACAGTCTTTCTGAGAGGCCGGCCGCAAGGCCGGCCTTTCTTTTGCACAAGGAGTTCCATGAAAGCCCATAACCTGCCCCTTGCCGCCCTAGCCATCGCTCTCTGCCTCTCCTGCTCCACCACGCCCCGGGGCTCTTCTGGGGGGGATTTCTCCCTGACCCTGAGGGCCGCGAGCGAAAAGGAGATCATGCGGTATGGCCCCGATCTGTCGAACCCCTACATCCTCCAGAGGGGAATGTTCCTGGTACCGACAGAGGAATTTGTCGTGCTCATGGTCGAGGCCACGATGCCGAGCGACGCTCGAGTTCAGCTGAACGGGATCAATGCCCTGGATAGTGGCCCCAAATATCTCAGCGCCGATGATATCAAGGATTGGTGGATGCGGAGGCGTTCGGACGAGGCAGAAGATCGCTCGAAGCAGTCCCGGATAGGCCTAAGCTACTTCCCCTCCGGCCCCTTCACCATGCGCGCCGGCAGCCACAGCTACTACATCGTCCTTATAGGGGACAAGCCGATCAAGAAGCCCTTCGACCTCGTGGCCCACTTCGTGGTGAACGGAGAACGGCAAGAGACCTACCTGAGGGTGGAATGAGGGCATAAGGCTTCAGTCCACGAAACGGTAGCCCATCCCCCAGACGGTCTCGATGTGCAGGGGGTTCGATGGGTCGGCCTCGACCTTCTCGCGCAGCCGCCTCACGTGGACGGTCACCGTCGAGACCTCGCCGTAGACTCCCTCGCCCCTGATCTTCTCGAAGATCTCCTCCCTGGAGTAGATGCGGCCGGGATACTTGGCCAGGAGGACGAGGATCGAGTATTCGGTCGCGGTGAGGGGGGCGAGGCGGCCGGCAGCGGTGACGGCCTTCTTCCCGGTGTCGATGACGAGGTCGCCCGAGATGATGACTGTGTCTTCGCCGCCTCCGCGTAGGCGGTCGTAGCGCTCAAGGTGGGCCCGGGTGCGCGCGACGAGCTCGGCCGGGCTGAAGGGCTTTGTGATGAAGTCGTCGGCCCCAAGGCCCAGGGCGCGCACCTTGTCGGAATCGCCGGAGCGGGCCGAGACGACGAGGATGGGCTTTTCGGTCTTGGCGCGGAGCTCGCGGCAGACCGCGAAGCCATCGATGCCTGGCAGCATCAGGTCCACGACAAAGAGGTCGAAGGCCTTGGCGCCATCGGAGTCGAGAGCGCGGTTCAGGCCAGCGGAGCCCTCGTATTCGATATCCACCGAAAAGCCGGCGGCCTCCAGGTAGTCCCGCTCAAGCTCTGCGATCGATAGGTCGTCTTCGATAAGGAGGATGCGCCGGTGCGAGGAGCCCTGACTTCCGTGATCCTGGCCTGTCATGCATCCTCCCTCGCGAGGGGGAGTTCGAACACAAAGCAGGCACCGGTATTGTGGCGCGGCGATCCGGTCGCCCCCTGGTCCTGGTCCTCGGCCTCGGCCGGGCCGAGGATCCTGAGCCGGCCCCCGTTCGCCTCGGCGATCTGTTTTGCGATGGCCAGGCCCAGGCCCACGCCCCCGCCCGAGCGGGAGGGATCGCTGCGGTAGAAACGGTCGAATACCCGCTCTGCCTCGGCCCGGCCGATCCCCCTGCCGTCGTCCTCGACACGAAGGCTCGCCCAGCCCTCGGCCTGGCCCAGGCCGATGCGGACAGTCACCGGTTTCTTTCCAGAATGCTTGACGGCGTTCTCCACGAGATTCTCGAGGACCCGCCTTAGCTGGAGGGGATCGGCTCTGATCATGCAAGGCTCGCCCTCGAAGCCTTCCTCCACGATGCGCAGGTCCTCGGTGGGAAGGGAAAGCTCGAGCTCCTCGACGCAGTCTCGGAGGAAGGCCCTGAAGTCTATCTTCCTGAGGTCTGGCGGGGTTTCGCGGGCCTCGAGGGTGGACAACAGGAATATCTGGCCGATCATGTGATCCAGGTCCTGGATCTTTGTGCGAAGCACGGTGAGATAGCGGTCGACCTTCTGGGGAGTGTTGGCTATGCCTTCGTGGAGGCCATCGACGTAGCCGCGGATCGCAGAGAGGGGGGTCCGGAGATCATGCGAGAGGTTTGCGATGAGCTCGCGGCGTTCGCCCTCGCGCTCCCTCTCGAGAGCGAGAAGCTCGACGATCTTCGAGCGCATGGTTTCCATGGCCGAGAATACCCGGGCGAGCTCGAGTATCTGGTCCCCGCCCTCTACCGGAGTGGCAAGGTCGCCGCGGCTCATCGCCAGGGCGGCTGCCTCGATGCGTCTTAAGGGGGTGGTCAGCCTGAGGATGAAATAGACGCCTGCGGCACCGTCGGCCGCAAGAAGGAGGATGGCTATGCCAAGGGCAAGCTGGCGCGAGAAGGGGAGCCTGTGGGGATCATCTCCCGGCAGGCGCATGATGAAAAAAGATGCGTTCTGGGCCGAGCTTGTCTTGAAGTCGAACTGGACTATCGCGTGAAGCTCCGTCTCCTCGTCGCTGAAGGGCTCTGCCTCGCTTGGCGCCAGAAAGGGGGGCAGGTGGACGTCGCCCTTGTAGCTTGACGGGATCGAGGAAAAATCGATCACCTCACCGATCCTCATCACGATCACAAGGGGAGCTGCCCTTCTTGCAAGATCTGTCAGGAAGGGCCTCTGGATGGGGGCGTCGGGACTGGTGAGCAGGGCTGCGTTGAAACGCCTCATGACGTGGACCATGGTCTTTGCGCTGCCGACGGCCGGAAGGGCAGGCTTGAAGATCCGGGTGAGGACGCTCGATTCGCCGCGGTAGTAGCTGGATATGGCCGATTCAAAGGCCGAGAGCAGGAACACGGAAACGGCTATCGAGGCGGCGAAGAGGGCGAGCACCGTCCTTCGAATGGAGCGCTGCTTCTCGGTCCTCATCCCGCGGCCCCGAGGATGTGGGGCCGCATTGGCACTTCCATCAATGCGATGCGCGTCATAACCATCAATTAGAATCTACCATGTCCAGGAAGGGCTGACATTACCTTATTCTTACTTTTCCCAGCCCGGCCCTGTGCGAGGCGGGGAGCTGGCCGCCGGATTGACTGTGGACCGGATCCCGGGGTAGAAGTCTATTCAAAGCAAGCCTCTGGGGATCGCGGAATGCGGTGAGAATCCGCAGCGGTCCCGCCACTGTAACCGGGGATGAGCTCGACATCGGCATGGCCTTCGATTGGAAGGCATGCCGGCCATTGCGGTCATGACATGACTGCGAGAAGGCGTCGAAGGACTAATGCAGACGATCCGGAAGCCAGGATACCGCCCCACAGGCCATGCCTCGAGAAGGTCCATCCCTCAGGACCTGGCAGAGGCATAAACTTCGTGGAAGGGAGATCCTCATGCGAAAATTTGCCTGCACATGCGCGTCGCTGCTCATTTTCTCGGTGCTTGGACTCGGAGCCCAGATCGGTTCCGGCCCCATCGAGGCGGGAGAGGTGGAGATCCAGGCCGAGGCCTGGAGTCCCCTGGCCCTCGCTCCAGCCGGAAGCGTATCGACCATCGATGCGGCCCAGGTGGAGGCCTCGGGTGCCGCGAATGCGTCGGATCTCGTGGAGCTTCTCCCGGGCGGGCTCTCCATCCGCAACGGCCCCGAAAGCGCCCAGGCGGCGCCCAGCCTCCGCGGTTCCAAGGGGAGCCAGGTGCTCGTGGTCATCGACGGGGTCCGCGCCAATGATTCCCAGACGGGCGGCTTTGACCTTTCCCTCATGCCGGCCTCGGCGATCGAGAGGATCGAGGTCCTCTCTGGAGGAGCGGGGGCGGTCTACGGGGCCGATGCCGTGGCCGGGGTCATCATAATTACGACGAAACGGGCCAGGCCCGGCTCCCTCGTGCTGCGCGCCGAGAACACGAGCTATCCCACCGCACTCTCAAGGGGGGGGGCCTCTTCCCTGGCCGACGGACAGAGCCTCTCCTTCGACGCGGGCTTGGCCATCGGGCAGGGAGGGATCTCGGTCGGGGCAAGCGCCGAGCGGGCCACGGCGAAGTATCCCTATGGTCCCTCCGAGCTCAGGGAGAACGCCGATTTCTTCGGGGGCTCGGGGCGGCTGTCAGCCAATGGCCCCCTGGCCGGGGGAAGGGCCACCGCCTCGTTCGATGCCTCGTACCGCGACACTGGCACACCGGGCTCACTGGGCTGGCCATCGCTCGAGAACCGCCAGCGGAACAGCAGCCTCGGAGCGAGCCTTGGCTGGTCAAACGACGCCCTCGCAGGCGGATCGCTCAGCCTCGAGCTGCTTGCCCACGGGAGCTGGAAGCGCCTCTATGCTATCGATCCCTTGAGCCCAAACCGCTACGCGCAATCGACCACGGGGATCGAGCTCAGGGACAGCCTGAGCCTGTCGGACTGGCTGGCCCTGGGTTCAGGTCTTTCGCTGTCTTTCGAGGCGGCGGACAGCACGTCCTTCGACTCCCGTCCCGAGGGCCAGCCCACGAGGCTGTCGATCGGAGCCTACGTCGAGCCCACCATGCTCCTCGGCGACAGGCTCAAGCTCGTGCCAGCGGTCCGCTATGACTGGAACGACAGCTACACCGCAGGGATCACCGCGATGCTGTCGGCAGTATGGAAGGCCTCAGAGACGCTCGACCTGCGCTTCTCGGGGGGACGGTCGTACAGGGCGCCAACCTTCCTCGACCTGTTCGTACCCTTCACGGATTTCGGAGATGGCACATCCTACCGGGGGAACCCGGATCTCAAGCCCGAGAGCGCCTGGTCGGGCGAGCTTGGCCTGGACTCCAGATCGAAACTGCTTTCTTGGTCGGCCTCGGTTTTCACCCGCTATGTCAGGGACCTGATAGCCTACAACGGGCTCGCGGCCGGCAGCATGACCAACATCGGAGCGGCGCTCATGCCGGGGGCCGAGCTCAAGCTGCACGCCCTCGTGGGCAGGCTCAGCCTCGACGCGAGCTACGACTTCATCTATCCCCTCGATCTCTCCGGCGGGAAGGCCATCGCGGACAACCAGAGGCTGAAGGACATTTCCCAGGACACGGCCAAGGCCTCCGCGAGCCTCGAGCTGGGCCGCTTCGACGCGGGTCTCGACTCGAGGTACTGGAGCGAGCGCGTGGACTCGGTGAGCTCGGCCGCCCTGCCTGGGGTCCTGGTCATCGACGCGAGGCTCGGCCTGAGGCTCGACGAAAGGACAAGTCTCAGCCTGGTGGTGGCGAACATCCTGGACTCCCGCTACATGGTCGTCGACGGCTATCCCATGCCGGGCCTGAGCATCAAGACGGCCTTGAGCCTTAAGCTCTAGGCCTAGGGCTGTTTCCTGAGGGCGTAGCGAACCGCTATGACGAGGTCGAGCTCGAGCATCGCGGGGTTGTCCATGGGGAAGATGGAGCTCGCGAGGCTGAGGGCCGAAGTGTCGAGCAGCGGGGAGCCCGAACTCGCGGCGATGCTCGCGGCCTCGAGGTTTCCATTGGCTGCGATCCGCAGCCTCACCCTTGCCGTGCCCTCGGTGCCCCTTCGCCTTGCGGATTCCGGATAGCTCTTCCTCGCCTCGACCTCCGCGAGGATACGCGCCGCGAGGATACGCGCCGCGAGGATACGCGCCGCGAGGATACGCGCCGCGAGGATGCGCTCCGGCAGGATACGCGCCGCGAAGGAAGGCCCGGCCGGGATGGGATCTCCTGGACTTGCCCCATCTGCCCCCTCGATATCGGCCGAGGGCGGCGACCCAAGGCTTGTCTGAGCCGAGCTCCCGGCCCGGGTTGGGGCCAGGCCAAGGACCTCATGATCAGCCGCCAGGTCGGGAACTGGCTTGGGATTGGCCTGGGCCTCGGGATGGAGGGCCCTGTCTGGGGCCGCGTCCCTCCCTCCCCTCGCGCCTTCACCGAGCTCGGGGACCGAGGCAGTAGGAAGTCCTGCCATTTGTGGGCGCCCCGGCTCGGCCCTCCCCTTAAGATCCGCCGCGGCCGCTTCGCCGTCCAGCAGGCTCCCCTTGTCGAAGAAGATCTCCACGGTCTGGGGATGCTGGGTCTTGAGGAAGGGTGAGGCCACTATCGCGAAGAATGCGATGTGGATGGCGATGGAGATCGCGCAAGCGAGCACGGTGCGGCCGGCCCCACTAGCCCCGCGTTTGTGTTTCCGGCTCATGGATTGTCTCGAGCGAAAGTATAGCGTTTGGATCCCCTCGGTGTAAGCGGCTGCGGCCGCCTGGCCGTGGCGCATGTGCGCCGCCCTTGCCCGGGTCTGTCCTGCCGGCCATACTTGTGGAGGAGGCCGAAGCAGATGCCAAGCGCAGTATCGCTCGCTGAACTGGTGGAGAGGGGCGGGGTCTATTACAACGTCGGAGGCGCGACGCCACAGGACGCGCTGAAGGAGGGTGTCAGGGGCCTCGTCCTGCCGAAGGAGATCGACGCCGAGCAACTGCTGACCGCCGTGCTCGAGCGAGAGGCCCTCATGCCTACGGCTATCGGCCATGGTGTCGCGATCCCCCACCCGAGGAGCCCGATCGTCTCCGATGCCCGCCTGCAGCGGGTCGCCGTGCTCTTCCTCAAGACGCCCATCTCCTACAATGCCCTCGACCGCAGGCCGGTGTCGGTCCTCTTCCTCATCCTCTCGGCCGACGCGAGGACCCACCTTTCCGTCCTCTCGGCAATCTCCCACCTCTGCCAGCGCCGCGATTTCCAGGACCTCCTCGCGGCACGACCCTCGAGGGAGGAGCTCACCTCCTTCATCTCGCGCCTCGAGGCCTCCTGGGAGACGGCCGGTGAGCGCTAGGGCCTGAAGCCGGTGGCGACGAGGTAGGTCTCGAATGAACCTGGCCTGCAGGCCTCGGGCTTGAAGCCCCTGGCCGCCGTGAATCTCGTGCGCAGGCGCTTGATCAGGCCAGCCTCGGCCCCACCCTGGAAGATCTTCGCGACAAGGGAGCCCCCCTGGCCAAGGCAGGCCTCGGCATAGTCGATCACCGCCTCCACGATAGCCTCGGACTGGCCCTGGTCCACCACACGGTTGCCTGTCGTCGCCGGCGCAGCGTCTGAGAGGACGAGGCCGTAGGGCCCGGCTGCGAGGAGCTCGGACCTCAGGTCCTGGTCGTACAGATCGCCGCGGATGAAGCGGAAGTTGGCGCCGGCCGAGGCGATCGCGAGGGCCTGGAGGTCGACGGCCATGAGGTAGCCCGTGCCCTCGAGCCGCTTCAGGACCCAGAGGCTCCAGGAGCCAGGGGCGGCCCCGATGTCGAGCACACGAATGCCCTTCCTGAGCAGGCCGAACTTCCTGTCGATCTCCTGGAGCTTGTAGACCGAGCGGGCCGGATAGCCCTCTTTCTTGGCCTTGATCGACCAGTGATCGGGCTTTTCGTAGCTTGAGTTCGACATGGACTAATCCCCCCGGGCCGCGCTATGGTGGGCCCATGCGCAGCGAGTATACGGAAATCCTCGGTCTGATTGAAAGGGAGGTCCTCGACCTTCTCCCCGAGGAGCCAGATGATGTCTGGTTCGCCCGTTTTTTCGGTGAGCTCCCCGGAAGCCCGCGCTCCGAGATCAGGAAGTCACTCAACGCCCCCGCCCTCGAGCTCATCAGGCGCGGTGGAAAGCGCTGGCGCCCCCTCCTCCTCGTCCTCGCGGCCAAGGCCTTTGGGAGGGAAGACGGGGCCCTAGGCATTTCGCCAGTGGTGGAGATCGCGCACAATGGGACCCTCATCGTGGACGATATCGAGGATGGCTCCGACACGAGGCGTGGGGGGCCGGCAATCCATCTGCTCCACGGCCTTGACGCCTCGGTGAACGCCGGGAACCTCATGTACTTCCTCCCACTTGCCCTCTTCGACGAGCTGCGCGCCTCAAACGAGACAAGGCTGGCCTTGCACACGCGCTACGCTCTCCATATGCGGCGTCTCCACCTGGGGCAGGCGATGGATATCACCTGGCACCGCGAGCACGGCTCCATCCCCGACCGGGCCAGCTATCTCGCAATGTGCGCGCTCAAGACGGGCGTCCTCGCCCGAGCGGCGGCGGAGTTCGGCGCCATCTCCGCCCTGGCGCCCGAAGCGGCAGTCAAGGCGCTCGGCTCTGCCTTCGAGCATGCCGGGGTGGCCTTCCAGGTCCTTGACGACGTGGCGAACCTACGCAAGGGCAATCCAGGCAAGAAGCGGGGTGACGACATCGTCGAAGGGAAGAAGAGCCTGCCCGTCATCCTGGCCTGTGAGCAAAGGCCAGGAATGCTGCCCGAGCTGGCCCTTCTCTTCCATGCGGCCAGGGCCGGCGGCCCTGCCTCTCCTGCTGTGGAGGAGGCGATCTCCCTCATCGCAGGCGAGGGGGCCATCGACATGGCCGAGGCGATCGCCATGGGCATGCTCGCCAGGGCCTCTGCCTCGCTATCCGCCACCGTCCCCGCCGGGCCCTGGGCCGAGCCCCTCATGGGCCTCGTGGGAGCCCTCGCGGGAGCAGAACTTTGATTTCGGGGGCCCCGCCGCTATACTAAGTACGGGAGGGTCGATGGCGTCGCAGACATTCGTCGAGGCAGACATCTGGACGGTCGCCCAGACCGACCAGGGAAACGTCGTCTTGGTCAGGCCCAAGGGCTCCGACCTCGCGGTTCCCATCTTCATAGGCCAGCTTGAGACCCAGTCCATCCTCATTGGCATGGGCAAGGTCGATGTGCCGCGTCCCCTCACCCACGACCTCGCCATCTCCCTCATCCGTGCCTTCGGCGCCGAGATTTCCCGTATCGAGATCAACGACCTGCGAGAGGGGACCTTCTTCGCGCGCATGGTGCTCAAGGCAGGCGACCGGGACATGATCGTCGATTCGAGGCCATCGGACGCCATCGGGATCGCGGTGCGGGCTGGCTGTCCGGTCTTCATAGCCGAATCCGTCGTCGAGGAGGCCGGCATCTCGGTCAACCTGGTCACCGGGGAGCAGCTGGCCGAGGGCCAGGCCTCGGTGCAGGCCTCCGCCCCACCCCTCGTGCTGCAGCCAGGGGACGAGCTCGCCAGGCTCAAGACTGAGCTCGAGGAGGCGATATCAGAGGAGGACTATGAGCGCGCCGCGATCCTCAGGGACAGGATACGGGAACTCGAGGGAGGCCTGTAAGGCTGGCTATTTCGCGCAACGGCTATGCTATAGAATGATCAAAAGTATCTTTCTTCAGTCCGAGGGAAAAGAATGAAAAAAACCAGGGGCCTTCCTGCGATCGCCCTCACCTTCCTCCTCGCTGCGCCGTCCCTCCTCGCGGCCCTCGATCTCGGGTCCCTGGAGTTCCTTGTCCGTCCGGGATTCGATCCATCATGGCTAGCCCTGGAGCCGGGCCAAGCCGATCCGGCGTGGACCAGGCTGCCGCCGGGGGCGGGCCCGCCCCTCCTGGTCAGGGACCTTCCGGTCCTGTCCAGGGCTGCTCCGGCCTTCCTGGGTTTCGCCCCGGGCAAGATAGAGGAATACTGTTTCCTGACAGCGTTCACCGCCGATCCAGCCCTCGCGGGGAGCACGCAAGGGCTTGGCCTCTATCTCGAGCGCATCGGCCAGAACTGGGAGGTATATCTCAATGGCAGCCTGGTGCGGAGCGAGCTGCATCTCGGAGCCGGAGGCTCGATCCTCCGGTACCGTTCGGTCTCGGGGGAGCTGATCCACCTCGACGACCGCCTCATAAAGCCCGGCAGGAATATCCTGGCCTTTAGAATAGTCGGTGATCCTGGATCGGGATCGACCGGGCTGGCTTCCTCCGGCCCCTACCGCCTGGACTCCTTTGAGTCCCTCCTCTCGGCCAAGGCCGAGAACTTCGACCTCATGCTCATCGGGGTATATGTCTTCTTCGCCCTCTATCACATACTTCTGTATGGCCTGCGGCCCAGGAACAGGCCCTACCTGTTCTATGGCATGGGTACCCTCCTGGTGGCCGGATTCCTGTTCTCCCAGACCCATGCGGCCTATGACCTCGTCGCCGACTCGAGGCTCGTCGGCGGTCTTGAGCTCTTCTGTCTCTTCCTGCTCCTCCCGACCTTCGGGGCATTCCTCGACCTCAGCCAGAGGAACAGGCTCTCGCGCTTCACCGTCCTATTCGGCCTTCCCTCGGCCGCGATGGCGCTTGTCGCGCCATTCGCCTTCCAGGAGGGCTTCCTCAGGATCTGGCAGCTGAGCGCTGTCCTGCCGATCCTCAACTTCCTGGTCTTTGGCATTGGCAGGCCACTCGTGGACCAGCTGCGCTCTGCACTTGCGGATATAGAGACAGGCGCGAGGCACCGTCTTTCCATGGCAGCGGGACGCATGCTCTTCGGGAGCAAGCTTCTCGTCATTTCCCTCGGTGCCACCATCGTGCTCGGGACCCTCGTCTTCGACATCGCCCACATGAGTCTCGGTGGGAAGCTGCAGGCTTCGAAGTTCGGCCTCCTCCTCCTTATCTTCGGGATCGCCGCTGTCCTGGCGGAGGAGCACCACCACGCCCACGACCAGGTCGAGGCCATGGCAGCCAACCTGGAGCACAAGGTCGCCTCGCGGACCACCGAGGTCGAGATGGCCATGCGCGAGCAGGCTGCCCTCAATTCCAGGCTCTACGCCTCAAACCTCAAGCTCCAGAACGCCATCGACATCGCTGCCAAGGACATGAGGATCGCGATCCAGGTCCAGCAGGGGATATTCCCGAGCAAGCCGCCATCGACGAGGGACTGGGACGTCGCCTTCGCCCTCCACCCCGTCTCGGGCGTCTCGGGGGATTTCTTCGACTTCTACACCGATGGGGACAGGCTCAAGGGACTCGTCGTCGGCGATGTCTCGGGCCACGGCATCGCCTCAGGCCTGGTGACGATCCTCGCGCGCTCGGTGTTCTGGCGCAACTTCCGCACCTTGCCGGACAAGTCCCTCGGCCGGGTCCTTGAGCAGGTCAACTCCGAGCTGATCAAGGAGCTCTCGAGCGTCGAGAACTACCTCACCTGTGTCTTCCTCAGGCTTGAAGACGGCCAAGTCGAATACGCGAACGCGGGCCACCCGGAAATCATGTTCAGGCGTGCGGGGAAGGCGGGTGCGAACCTGCTGGTACCGAGGCGGGTCGACGACTACAAGGGTCCGCCCATCGGGCGGGAGTTCATAGAGGCGCCCTACCGGGCCATAAAGTTCCGCATGGCGCCCGGCGACTCCCTGCTCATGTGCACCGACGGGCTGATCGAGTCGAGGAACCAGCAGGGCCATCTCTTCGACTCGGGCAGCCTCATCACCGCCCTCGCGCGAGCCCCGGACGGGCCCGCCGAGGACATGCTCTCCTACATCATCGACGAGTGGCGCTTCCACATGGATTCGCACCTCGCCGTGGACGACATCACCGCCGTCCTGATCAAGCGGAGGGCCTAGAAAAGAGTGTTGAAAAAGGCATGGAGCCTTTTTCAACACTCCCTTGATTTCTGCAATTGCGCAGAAAAGCGGAGCTTTTCGAGCAATTGCGTAGCAGGCCGTTGAAATGCTTCGAGTATTTCAACGGCCTGTTAGAGGCCCACGATCGTCGCCCCGGCCTTCCCGGTCCAGCGGTTCACGAGGTAGAGGGCCAGCCCCGTCACGACGAGCAGGATCGTCGACATGGCCGAGGCTGTGCCGAAATATCCGTCCAGGACGGACAGGTAGATCTTGATGGGCATTGTCATCGTCTTGCCCACGTACAGCAGGATCGAGGCCGAGAGCTCGTTCATCGAGGTGACCCAGCTCATGATCGCGCCCGAGATGATCCCCGCCTTCATGAGGGGGAGGGCGATCGTCCTGAAGGTCCGGCCCGGGGGCGAGCCAAGGTTTATCCCCGCCTCCTCGAGGGCGGGGTCGATCTGCTTGAGGATCGAGGCAGCCGACCTAACCGAGTAGGGCAGCCGCCTTATGAAGTAGGTGAGGATGATGATCACCCCAGTTCCCGCAAGGTAGATGGGCTTGCGGTTGAAGGCCACGATGAAGCCGATGCCCAGAACCGTGCCCGGGACCATGTAGGGCACCATGAGGAGGGGATCGAGCACCCGGACCGAGAGCCTCCTGCGCCGCGCTATGACAAAGCCCAGAAGGGTGCCCACCGAGGCGATGAGGACGACGGCGACAAGGGCATAGACGAAGGAGTTCGTCACGGTCTTGGGCACCTCGAAGAATATCGACCGGTAGCTCGCGAGCCCGTAGCCTGTCTTGAACACGGGGCCCGATGTGTTGCGGAAGGAATAGTAGACGACCACGGCGAGGGGCAGGGTGCTCAGGGCCACGATGAGGTAGCACAGCACATGTGCCGGCCCCGCCCAGACCGGGCCAAGGCGCTTCTGCACGGGCCGGTTGACGAGCATGCTCGCGTACTTCCTGCGCGTGGATGCCCACTGCTGGAGAGCGATGACACCCGAGGCGCAGACCATGAGGAGTATGCTCACCGTGCTCGCCATGCCCGGGCTCTCCGCGACCTCGCTGGTGTAGAGGTTGTAGGCGAGGGTGGGGAGGACGAGGTAGTTGCCACCGATGATCATGGGCGTCCCGAAGTTCGAGAGCGACATCATGAACACAATGAGGGCACCGCCGGTCAGCGAGGGGAGGACCAGGGGAAGGGTGACGGTGAGGAAGGTGCGGATGCCCCGGGCGCCGAGGTTCTGCGAGGCTTCCTCGAGGGAGCGGTCTGTTGTCATGAGGGCGCCTGCCGTCATCAGGGTCACGAAGGGGTAGTACTGCAGTGTGTCGGCGAGGATTATGCCGAGAGGTCCGTAGATGGGCGGGAGGATGAGGCCGATCGAAGACAGGGCCTGGCGGAGGAAGCCGGAGCGGCCGAGCATGGTGACCCAGGAATAGGCTCCGATGAAGGGCGGGGAGAGGAGGGCGAGCACCGCGAGGGTGTTCAGCATCGCCGAGCCCCTGATGCGGTAGCGGGTGGTCAGGAAGGCAAGGGGGACTCCGAGGAGGATGGAGAAGGCCGTGGTGGCGACAGCGATGAACATGCTGTGGATGAAGGCGTTGATGTAGTATTTCCGCCCGAAAAACTGGGTGTAGTTGGAGAGCGAGAGCGCCCCTGTCGTCTTGTCAATGAAGCTGTAGCGGAAGACGTCGAAGAGCGGATAGATGAGGAACATGAGGACGCAGGCGAATCCCGCGAGGGTGACCGCCGACCAGACGTCGAGGGGGCTGCGGCGGCTCACGCTTCTTCCCCTACGGCCGTCACCCGTTCTCCCGTCTCGGGGTGGAAGAGGAGGATAGAGGTGGGGGGGACGGCGAATGAGGCGGTGCTTCCCGGCTCCAGGATGTCGCCGGCTCCCGGGCGGGCGCGCTCCACGAGGATGCTGCGGCCGCCGAGCTCGAGGTCGAGCGAGACCGCTGAGCCCAGGAAGGAGGCGGTCTTCACCGTGGCCCTGAGCTCGTTGGCCAGGCCGGGAGCAGCCCCTGTCCCGGTGGCGTCCTCGGGCCTGAAGGCGATGCGGATCCTGCGCAGGTCATAATGGCCGGCCGGGGCCGGCACGAGGAGCTCGCAGCCGGCCGCATTTGCGCGGAGGAAGCCCGAGGGGCCCTCGCCGAGTATCTCGGCATCGATGAGGTTCATCGATCCCACGAAGGCGGCGACGAAGAGATTCGCGGGGTCCTTGTAGATCGCCCAGGGTGGGCCAACCTGCTGGATCACGCCTCCGTCCATGACAGCGATGCGGTCCGAGATGACCAGGGCCTCTTCCTGGTCGTGGGTCACGTAGATGGCGGTGATGCCAAGCTGCTTCTGGATGTCGCGGATCTCGGTGCGCATCTCGACCCTGAGCTTCGCGTCAAGGTTCGACAGGGGCTCGTCGAGGAGGAGGACCCGGGGCTCGATGGCCATTGCCCGGGCGAGGCCCACCCGCTGCTGCTGGCCTCCGGAGAGCTTGTCGGGGGTCCTCTCGCCGTAGCCTTCGAGCCGGACCCGCCTGAGCGCGGCCTCGACCCTCTGCGTGATGTCCTTTCGCCCGAGCCTGCGGACCCGAAGCCCATAGGCAACGTTCTCGAAGACACTCATGTGGGGGAAGACGGCGTAGTTCTGGAACACCATGCCCGTTTCGCGTCTGTAGGCGGGCTCGTCGTTCACCAGCTCGTCGCCGAGGAAGATGTCGCCGGAATCCTGGCGGTTGAAGCCGGCCACCGTCCGCAACAGGGTGGTCTTGCCGCAGCCCGACGGGCCGAGAAGGGTAAAGAGCTCCCCAGGTTCGATCGCGAGGCTGACGCCCTTGAGTGCGCGGACAGTGCCGAATCGCTTCTCGACTTCGGCGATTCTGATCGATGTCATGGTGGTCCTCGTAGGAAAGGTGGCTGGAAGATTCACCACGGAGATAGGGAGGACACGGAGTGAATCGGAGAATGCATGAAGCTACATTCCCTGTGGACTTGTTCCGTGATCTCCCTGCCTCCGTGCTTGCATTTTTTCCGGACTGACCAGGCCCTAGAGCCCGAGGTCCATAGCGAGGTCCTGGAAGCGCTTGGTGAAATCGCCCTGGTTCTTCGCGGCCCAGGCGAAATCGTAGGCGACTGTCTTGATCTTCCCGATCGCGGGCAGGCCGGGCGGATCCTTGCAGTCGGTGCGCACGGAGCGGCGGAACATCTGGTCGACGAGGATCTCCTGGGTGGACTTTGAGAGGCACCAGTCGATGAAGGCCTTTCCGGCCTCTGCGTTTGGGGCGCCCTTGAGGAGGGCCAGACCATCGGGGGCCGCGACCGTTCCGTCCTCGGGGTAGACGATCTGGACCGGGCCGCCTCCCTTCACGAAGCGGTAGGCGTTGTCCTCAAGGGTGATGCCGACCATGGCCTCGCCGTCGTTGACGAACTTGGGCACGGCGCCCGAACTGCCGGAGATGGCGAAGTTCTTGAGCAGGCCCTTGTAGATGTCCCAGCCCTTGTCCTTGTACACGGCGATCACGTTGCAGAGCTGCATGTATGAGGAGCCGGACTTGTCGGCCCTGGCCGAGGAGATCATTTTGGCGAAGCGGGGATCGGCGAGGTCGGTCCACTTCTTGGGCGCCTTGTCTGCGGTGACAAGCTTGGTGTTTATGATGAAGACGTTCATGATGCCGGTGTAGGGCAGCCAGTTGGTGCCCACCTTGAAGAGCGGGTTGATCTTGGACCATTCCTTGGGCGTGTAGGCCGCGAGGATGTCGCTGTTCGCCTCGAGCTGCTCTCCGCCGATGCTCCAGATCACGTCGGCCTGGGGATTCGAGGACTCGGCCTTCGCCCTCTTGATCACGTCGCCCGAGGCGAGCTTGACGTACTCGAGGGTGATGCCCGTCTCCTTCTGGAAGAGGGGAGCGAGCAGGTTGAGGATCGCTTCCTCGTGGGCTGTGTAGACGACCACCTTGTTCGGGGCCGCGTAGGCAGAGAGCGAGAGGATCACGCACATCGCCGCGATGACGAGTCGCTTCATCGGAAACCTCCGTATAGTTTTGATGGAACTCCCGGCGCCGGTGCCGGACCTAAGCCTCGATTATAACAGCTCTTCGATTTCCCGCAAAAGGTTTCCGTCCTCATAATGATACCGATGGGCGGTGAATCCCAGCTTGCGCGCCGCCTCGCAGTAGGCTTCCTTGTCGTCGATGTAGACTAACTCCTGGGCCCTGAGGCCGCAGTGCTCGAGCAGCCAGTTCCAGATCCGGGGATCGGGCTTCATGGCTCCGATCCTGAAGGACAGGGCGTGGAGTTCCGGAATCGTCCCCAGGATCTCCCTTTCGAAGATCTTTCTCGAGTGGATCCAGTTGGTGTTCGAAAGGATGAACGACCGAAGGCCGAGCTTCGCGACTCCCTCGACCGCCGCTTCTCCCTCGGGGAAGGGCAGGATGGCCTTGCCGAAATCCTCGATGAACTCCCCATACGACCAGGAGGATTCCGCGCCGATCGCCCTCTTGATTCGCGCAAAGTGCTCGCGCGAGTCGATGAGGCCGGTCTCGGAGTCAGTCTCTATCGACCCATCCCACACGAGGCGGCCGACCTCGCCCGCATCGATGTCTGTGTGCGCGGCCATGGCGAGGTTGGCAGCGTCCCGGTCGAGGATGCTGAGGACGTTACCGAAGTCGAAAACCACTCCCTTTATCATTCGCCTTTCCCGCCTTCGCGCTTCTTGGCCAAGACGCCCTCGGCCTTGAGGATCGCCCCAGCGGGCACGAGACCGCGGACGGGGCAGAGGGGATAGACCGTCGTGCCCTTTCCCACAAGGGTACCGGGGAAGCAGACGGAGTTGCAGCCGATCTCGCAGCCGTCCCCGACAATGGCCCCGAATTTGACAAGCCCCGTGCGTATTGACGTTCCGTCCTCGAGGCGGAGGCAGACCTCGCCATGGTCGGACTTGAAGTTCGAGAGGATCGCCCCCGCGCCCAGGTGGGAGCCGGAGCCGAGGATGGAATCACCGACGTAGTTGAAGTGGGGAGCCAGGGCTCCGTCGAAGAGCACGCAGTTCTTCAGTTCAGAGCTGTTGCCAACAAGGCAGAGACTCCCGACGATGACGTTCTCGCGGATCAGGGCACCGGCCCTGACCTCGCTCCCAGGGCCGATTATGGCAGGCCCCAGGATCTCGGCGCGCGGCGAGATGCTCACTCCCTCGGCCACGAGCACTCCCGGCGCCAGGAGCCTGTATCCCTCCGGCGGGTCGGAAAGGATGCCCGCGACAAACGACGCGATGAGCGGAAGCGCTTCCCACGGGTAGGAGAGTCCACGGAAGATGCCCGCGGCGATGCTCCTGTCGAGATCGAGGAAGTCCGCGGGTCCCAAGCCCCTGTTGTCCATCGGCCAAGCATATAGCCTCGAGGCGCTATGCGTCAAACAAGGGCTTCTGCTACGATCGAAGGACAATGGGAAAGACCGCCCTCCTCGTGCTAGCGGCCGGCATGGGATCGAGGTTCGGGGGACCGAAGCAGGCTGCGAGCGTGGGCCCATCTGGCGAGACCCTCCTCGAGTTCTCCGTCTACGATGCCCTGGCCTCGGGTTTCGACGAGATCGTCTTCCTCGTCAGCCGCTCGATTGAGCCTGAGTTCAGGGAGCGCGTGCTCGCGCGGCTTCCGCCCTCGCTGCGACCCCGCCTCGCCTTCCAGGAGCTTGGCAGTCTCCTCGGCGAGGATGCCGCCAGGGCGGCGAGGCTCGCCGGGAGGACCAAGCCCTGGGGCACGGGCCACGCCCTTCTCTGCGCCGCCTCTGAGCTCGGCATGCCCTTCGCCTCGGTGAACGCCGACGATTATTACGGATGCCAGTCCTTCGCTCTGGTACACGATTTCCTGGAAGCCGCGGATCCGAAAGGATCCTCCTGGTGCATGGCGGGCTTCGCCCTCGGGAAGGCCTTGAGCCCCAACGGCCCGGTGTCCCGGGGGATCTGCAGCCTGGGTCCGGGAGGGCGGCTCCTTGGTGTGACCGAGTTCAGGTCGATCGTGGGCGATCCCGCCACCGCGGGGGCCTGGGTTCCCACCGAGGACGGCGGGACGGGAAACCGCTTTTCTGGCGAGGAGCTTGTCTCCATGAACCTCTGGGGCTTCACGCCGCCGATATTCCGGCTCGCCCGCCCCATCCTCGAAGGCTTCCTCCTGGAGGGGGCGGGGTCGGTATCGGCCGAATTCGGCTTGCCTGACCTGGTGGATGCGCTCATCGCGCGCGGAGAGGCCGCCGTCACGGTGCTGCCAACCCCGGAACGGTGGTTCGGCCTCACTTATAGGGCCGATGCGCCCGACTGCGCCGCGCGCATCGCCGGACTGACCAGTTCCGGGGCCTATCCCAGCCCGCTCTGGAAGGGCTTTTCCCAGACCGGGGTCGGAGGGGGCTCCTCCTAAGCGAGGAGCCTCGTCAGCCGCGCCGCGAAATCGGCGGGGTCGGCGAGTGGAGCCCCTTCGACCAGCAGGGCCTGGCCGAGCAGGACCCTTGAGAGATCCTCGGCCTCGGCCTCAGCCGCGGCAGCCAGACGCTTGACCAGGGGGTGGGCGGCGTTGAGCTCGAGGATGGGCTTCACATCGGGGAGTTCGCCCCCACCAAGCTGCTTCATGAGCTCGCGGAACTGGAGGGAGGGATCGTCGGAATCCACGACAACGCAGGCGGGACTCTCGTCGAGGCGCCGTGACAGTCTCACGTCCTTGACCGCTTCTCCCAGGGCCTTCTTGGCCTTCTCGACCGCCGCCGTGACATCGCCTCCCACGGCTTCCTCGTCCTTTTTCGTGCCGAGCTCGGATTCGCTCCCGGAGCGGTTCACGCTCTTGATCTCGATCTTCTCGTAGGGGCCGAGACCGGAGAGCACGAGCTCGTCGATCTCGTCGTCGCAGATGAGGATCTCGATGCCCTCCTTGCGGTACATCTCGAGCAGCGGGGACTTGCGCAGGCGGTCCTCGGGGCCGCCTGCGATGTAATAGATCGCCTTCTGCCCCTCCTTCATGCGCGCCTTGTAGTCTGCGAAGCCGGTCCAGCCCTCCACCGAGCTGCTCTTGAAGCGGACGAGTCCAAGGAGGATGTCGCGGTTGGGGTAATCCGAGTACAGGCCTTCCTTGAGGGGGCGATTGAACTGCGCGATGAAGCTCGCGTACTTCTCGGGATTGAGCCTTGCCATGTCGGCGAGCTCCCCGAGGATCTTTTTCACGCTGCCCGAGCGGATGTTGGTCATGACCCTGTTCTGCTGGAGGATCTCCCTCGAGACGTTGAGCGGAAGGTCCTCGGAGTCTATGACGCCCCGGACGAAGCGCAGGTAGACCGGGAGCAGCTCCTTCTCGTCGTCGGTGATGAAGACGCGCTTCACGTAGAGCTTGACCCCGCTCTTGTAGTCGGCGCGGTACAGGTCGAAAGGCGCCTTCGCGGGGAAGTAGAAGAGGGTGGCGTACTCGATCGTGCCCTCGGCGTGGGTATGGATCCAGTGCAGGGGGGCCTCGTCCTCGGCGGCGAAGGACTTGTAGAACTCGATGTATTCCTCGTCCTTGATCTCGGCCTTGGGACGCCTCCAGAGCGCTGTGGCGGCGTTGACGACAGCGTCCACGCGCTTCGTGCCCTTTTTCTCGCCCTTCTCGTCGAAGTCAGGCTCCTCGGAGACGAGGGAGATGGGGTAGGCGATGTGGTTCGAGTATTTCTTGATGACCGGCTCGGTTGTCCACCGCTTGAGGTACTCGATGCCTTCCGCGTTGAGGTGGACCCTCACCTCGGTTCCCTGCCCCACGCGCTCGGCCGGCTCGATCGAGTACTCGCCCTTGCCGTCGCTCGTCCAGCGGAAAGCCAATTCTTTGCCGGCCCGCTTGCTGGTCACCTCGACCTTGTCGGCGACCATGAAGACGGAATAGAAGCCGACGCCGAATTGGCCTATGAGGTTCGAGTCCTTTTTGGCCTCATCGGGCAGCTTCTCGAGGAAGCGTTTGGTCCCGGAGCGCGCGATGGTCCCGAGGTTGTCCTCGAGCTCCTTCTCGTCCATGCCCACGCCGTTGTCCCCGACCACGAGGGTCTTGTCTCCCTCGTCGAGGACTACACGGATCCCAGGCTCGAAGGCGAAACCCCGGAAGGCCTCGTCGGAGAGAGTGAGATAGCGGAGCTTGTCCAGGGCGTCGGAGGAATTGGAGACGAGTTCCCTGATGAAGATCTCCTTGTGCGAGTACAGGGAGTGGACGATGAGGTCAAGGAGGCGTGCTACCTCGGTCTTGAAATGGTGCTGTGCCATGCGGACTCTCCATGGAATGTGTGGTGTCTGTGTAGTGCGGTGAGTAAGATACCGATTCCCCGCTGGGCGGGCAAGACCGGAAGGGACTCTCGGCCATCCCCCCTAGGGGAAAGAGTAGGTCTTCCACTGCTCGACGAGGCCACGGAACCCGAGCTCGCGGATGCGCCCGCCAAAGGCCTCGGCGTTGTCTCCGTAGTGCATGAGGAGGGTCCTCTCCCGTATCCCCACAGGGAGTCCGGCGAGTTCCTCGAGGGAGGCGTGAACCCCTCCGGTGAAGAACTGGCAGTCGTGGAAGATGGTCTCGAAATGGAATTCGCCGTCCAGATCGGCGACCATGGCCGGATCGTAACGCGTGTCCGCCGTGTACAGGATCCTGTCGTCGATGATCAGGCCGTAGCTGGGGAAGGAGTCGCGCCAGTCCGCGGCCGAGTCGGGGATGTGCATGGTCCTGAAGAGCCTTATCTTGATCGCGCCGACGCTGGCCTCGCAGAGCTCCCTTTGCCCCTTGGCCAGCTTGACCGGGCTGATGACGTCCCAGAAATCCTCGAATTCCAGGGGCTTGCCCTCGTGGACCTCGTTCCAGGAGGCCCCGCCCCTGAGGCACATGGTCCACAGGATCTTCCTGAGCTTCTCGGTGACGACCATCGTCGTCTTCTGGCGCAGGCCATAGCGGTTGACGAGCATCACCTCTTCGAGTCCGCCGATGTGGTCGGCGTGGCTATGCGTGATGAGGTAATTTCGGATCTTTCCGACAGAGAGACCGAGGTTCGAAAGGGCTTCGGGTGTCCTCGTCCCGCAGTCGACCAGGAGGTGGGAAGGACCTTTGACCAGGAGGAGGTTGTTCTGGTAGAACCTCCGGGAGAAAGCGCTACCAGCACCGATGAAGGTCAGGGCAAGTTCTCCGTCATTTGCCAAGGGTATGGCTTCTCTTCCATCGGTCTTGGCCTGCGTTTTGCTCATTCTCCCAATTATATCGTCCAAATTTGCCGATTCAAATAGCGATACCGAAAGGTCCGCAATCGGACCTCATGCGCCGCCCGGCCTCTGCCCTTTGACAGGCCGATACTTGGAATGCTAGAGTATGATCGAAGGCGGAGTCATTTCTGCATATCTCGGGCAAGGAGAACTTGGTGCCCAGTTTGAAGAAATACAAAAAATTGGAAAACGCGTTCTATTCGCGCGTCTCCGCCCGCCTCAGAGCCAGAACGGGCCGCTTCAAGGCCTTTCTCGCCCGAGTCGGCGTGGCCGGGCGGCAAAAGCTCACCATAATGCTCATTCCCCACACCGAGAAGAAGATCATTAACCTCCAGCTCAGCTTTTTCGCCATGGCCGGCCTGGCAGCCGCCCTGGCGATCATCCTCTTTGTCTTCGTTTTCTCGGCGGCTCGCTTCTCCGATACCGCGCACCGGCTCCAGAACCGCAGCGAGGACCTGAAGTCCACGCAGGCCGACCTGGATTCGATACGCGACGAGACGAGCAGGCTCGTGACGGCCGCCAAGCGTTTCGAGACCTCGCTTTCGGGGACACTCGCGCGGATCGGAGCCCAGCCCTCGGCCTCCGATTCCCAGGTCCAGAAGGGGGACCTCGCATCCTTCTTCGAGACAGAGGAGACGGGAGCAGGGGGCCTGCGCGAGATAGGCGAGCTCCAGCGCATCACAGACTACCTCGCAAAATCGGTGGGGCCATTGAACGAGCTCGGATCCCTCCTGCAGAACCAGAGCAAGGTCCTCACCGAGATCCCGAACATCTGGCCGATCAAGGGCGGGATCGGCCACATCAGCATGTACTACGGCCAGAACGAGAATCCCTTCACCGGCCAGTGGTACATCCACAAGGGTATCGACGTCTCGACTTTTAGGACAGGCGACCAGATCATCGCCACGGCCGATGGAAAGGTCGTCGCCGTCGGCTTTGACCAGGGTTTCGGCAACTACATCATCCTCCAGCACAACCACGGATTCTTCACCCGCTACGCCCATCTCCAGTCTTTCAGGGTGCAGAAGGGGCAGAAGGTCCAGCAGGGCCAGGTCATCGGATACCTTGGCAACACCGGTCTGTCTACCGGCCCCCACCTCCACTACGAGGTGCATCTGGGCACGGGCGTCATAGATCCACTCAAGTTCCTGAATATTCGGGCGAGCGCGACTGCGATGACGACGGGCCAAAACGAATAGCCGGAGCAATCATGCCAGATCCAAGAGACTCACTCGTCAATTCGATAATCGGGGCCGGATCGGCCGTCGACGGTGACATCGACGTCGACGGCCTTCTGCGGATAGACGGCGACGTCCGCGGCTCGATCCGGGCCACGGGCAAGGTCGTCATCGGGGCCACGGGCCGCATCGAGGCCTCGGTCCGCGCCCGCTCGGCGATCATAGGCGGTGTGGTCAAGGGCGATGTCTACGTGTCCGACCGGCTGCGGATCCTGTCGGGCGGTGTCGTGATCGGCAATGTCTTCGCACCCCGGCTCGAGGCCGAGGACGGGACGGTGGTCCATGGAGACGTTTCGGTGACTGGCGCTCTGGACAGCGCCGAAGCCGAGCTCGCTGGCTTCGTCGAGGGCCACGGGGACTCGGTCCGCTTCCTCGGCGCCTTCCGGGGTGCCTGCTTCGCCGCTCCCCTCGGCCTCGAGACTGCAGGCAGCGGAAACGGCAGGGACCCCGCCGCGGGCGGGCCCGAGCGCAGGCCGGGGTCCTGAAGGCCTCAAGATGGCCAAGATCGACTTTCCCGAGGGGATCAATCCCTTCACACCTCCCCTGCTCCCGAGGCAGAAGGAGGAGGAGAGGAAGGTACGCAAGGGCAAGGGCCTTTTCGGCTCGGTGCTCGGCAAGGCCGTGGAGAAGACCGAGGCAGACTCAGGCTCGTCCTCCCTCGCCGGCCAGCCTTTTTCCAGCGCCGATCTGGAAAAGCTGCTGGACGGTGTGCACGAGGCTGGGGACGCCCTCAAGGAGAACCCCAGCGTCGACCTGGTCCAGGCCTACAAGAAGGCGGTGCGGGACTTCATCCACCATGTCGTCGAGCGCTCGTACGAAATAGAAAAGAAGGAGTCGGGGCGGAACATCCTGAAGAGGAACACCTATTTCCGCGTGGCCGTGATTGATGAAGCGCTGGAGAAACTCGCGGCCGAGATACTCCGGAACCAGCGCGACAAGCTCGAGATACTGAGGCGGGTCGACGAGATCAACGGCATGATCGTCGACCTCTTTCGCTAGGGAGGAATGCATGACCAATTACCGCGATGACCATATAAGCCAGAGCGAAGAGGACCTTCGGCACCTCGAGGACGATCATGTCGCCGAATCGGGGAGCGAGAGGGGCCGTCCCGCATCGGCGCGCGACCTACCGAGGCCACTTTACCGGATCAAGGCGACCCATTCGAACGAGACCTTCTTCGCCTACTTTGTTCCGCCCGAGGGATCCCCCAACCCCCTGCTTCCGGCCGCTGCCACCGAGGCCAAGGAGGAGGCTGAAGACTCCGTGGAGCTTTCCCTGAGCGCGGCCGAGGGGGGAGCACAGTTCATCCCGGATGAGAGCGCGGAGCCCCTGGCCGAGCCCCTTGACGAGCCTGCGGCTGGCCCGGCG
>JANXYO010000031.1 GCA_025356015.1 Spirochaetaceae bacterium | reverse complement strand
TCGTATGAGTTCGATGCCCGCGACTATATTGCCCCACTGATCGTCTCCGCCGATCTGGAGCCTGCAGCCGTGACGCTTATAAAGTTGGAGGTAATCATAGCTCTGCAGGAGCTGGTAGTTGAACTCGATGAAGGAGAGGCCTGTCTCCATCCGCTGCCTGTAGGCCTCGAAGGAGAGCATCCTGTTGACTGAGAAATGCCGTCCTATGTCACGCAGGAAATCGATGTAATTGAGGTTGGCGAGCCAGTCCTTGTTGTTCGCGGAGTATAGGCTGGTGCCGTCGAAATTGAGAAAGTTGTCGATCTGGGCGAGGAAGAGCCTGGTGTTCGCATCGATTTCCTCGTAACTGATGATCTGCCGCATCGTGGACTTGCCCGAGGGGTCCCCGATGCGGGCGGTTCCGCCCCCCATGAGGACTATGGCGCGATGCCCGGCCTCATGGAGGTGGCGGATCGCGAAATACGGCACCATATGGCCGATGTGGAGGGAAGGCCCGGTGGGATCGCAGCCCTCGTAGAAGGTAATCGGTCCCTCGTCCATCACCTTCGAGAGACCTTCGATGTCGGTGCATTGCTGCAAGAAACCTCGTTCCTTGAGCGTGGCCAATGCTGGATTCATGTCCTTCCTCCGGATGCGTACATGCCGGCGAGACCGGGTCATGCAGTATAGCCGACGGGCCCGCGGCGGCTCAAGACCGTCCCCATTGCCGACCCGCGGGGCCTCGGTGTAATATCGGCCGCGTGATGGAAAGATACATTGATCCAGACCGGCCCCTTAAGTACCAATACAAGTGCGTCAACAAGTCGGTGGTCGACCGCTATGTACTGAGACACTGGTGGCCCCTTGCCATCAAGGCGATACCGGCCCGCATGCCCTCCAACCTGGTGAGCATGGTCGGCAATCTCGGTTCCTATTTCGCCTTCCTGATTCTCTGCGGAGCAATCTTCGGTCCCGTTCCCCTAGCCGGACGCGCCCATCCCTGGATATTCGGTCTCGTCGCCTTCGGGCTCTTCTTCTACCAGACCTTCGACGCACTCGACGGCATCCAGGCCCGGAGGACAGGGGCGGCAGGCCCTCTGGGCGAGTTCGTCGACCACTGGTTCGATTCCTTCAATGTCTTCCTCCTCCCCCTCGGGATCGCCCTCGCCTTCCCCGTCGTGAACGCCTCCTTTGTGGCGATCTGCTGCATCCTCTTCGCGGCCGCGGATTGGCTGATGCTGAGATCGATCCGTAACACCGCCGTCCTCGTCTTCGATGCCGTGTCCACGGAGGAGGGGCAGGTCCTCGCCCAGCTCTTCTACCTTTCAATCTGGATTCTGGGCTACGACTTCTGGGCCCTGCCTGGCGCACTCGGATTCCCCCCGATCTGGCTCGGCTATGCTGCGATAGCGCTGGGAATGCTCGGCTCGTCCATCAACAGCTTCAGGACGGCTGGCGGTCTTTCCCTCCTCGCGATCGAACTGGCCAGCCTCCTGCCCCTCGTCGTCTGGACTGTCCTGTGCCTGCCGCTCCACGGCAGCAGGGCCCTCCTGCTTGGCGGCCTCATCATCGGCTTTTCCGGATCCCTGTTTTCCGGCGGCCTCCTCAAGGAAAGGCTTCTGGGAACCGTATACCCGCCCTTCAGGCAGGACATCCTCATCATCGACGCTGTCCTCCTCCTTTCTGTCCTGGTCCCCGGCCTCCCCTCCTGGTTGCCGATCGGGGCGGGTTTGGCCTGCTTGGCTGCTCTCCTCGTGGCCCTGGGCATTCAGTTCAACTCGGCGATCGAGCGTGTCAAGCTGGTCTGCGGCAGGGGTCTCTTCGGGCTAGTGGGAACGCCGGAGCCACGGCCGGGAATACCCCGCGCTTGACAGCGCCGGGGCCTGACGGCTAGTCTACGTCCATCCTTATGACCCGATCGGAGCACCGTGCGAAAAGCCGATTCCAAGCTGCGCTTGTTCTTTGCGACCGATATCCACGGCTCGGATATCTGCTGGAAAAAATTCCTCGCCGCGGCGGCATACTACAACGCTGACGCGATAGTGCTTGGCGGGGACATGACCGGCAAGGCCCTGGTCCCGATCGTGCGCCTCGCCTCGGGACGATGGAGGGCCGTCCTCCTGCAGCAGGCCCACGAACTGGAAACCGAGGCGGAGGTGGCGGCCATCGAGAAGGCCATCTCGAGCCGGGGCTACTACCCCTTCAGGACAGACGACGACGGCATGGCGGCCTTCGCAGCGGACGAGACCAAGATCGACGCCCTCTTCAGGAAGACAGTCCTCGAGGCCATCGGCCGCTGGATGGAGTACGCCGATTCCAAGCTTGCCGATGGCCGCATCGCCTGCTGCGTCTGCCCGGGCAACGACGACTCCTTCGAGATCGACGCCGTGATCGCGTCATCAAAGCGGGTCATCGACGCCGAGGGCAAGGCAGTGGAGCTCGGCAATGGCTTCACCATGGCGTCGACCGGATGGTCGAACCACACGCCCTGGCATACCCACCGCGAGGCCGATGAGGACTCCCTCTACGCGCGGATGGCGTCCACCATCCCTGCAGGGACCGACTGCTCCCGGTGGATCTTCAATCTCCACGCACCGCCCCACTCCACCGGCCTGGACGACGCTCCCGAACTTGATAAATCGCTCAACGTGCTAAACGCGGGACAGAGCATGGTGCCGGTTGGCAGCACAGCGGTCAGGCGCATTATCGAGGAGCGCAAGCCCCTCCTCTCGCTGCACGGGCACATCCACGAGGCAAAAGGCGTGGCCCGGATCGGGAAGACGCTCTGCGTGAACCCGGGCAGCCTCTACGAGCAGGGCGTGCTCCAGGGCGCGGTGATCGATCTCGATCCGAAAAAAGGGATCCGCTCCTACGTTTTAACAACGGGCTAGACGGCCCAGCAGCAAGGAGAAGTCATGGCAGAGAAACCAGATCTGTTCCTCCGAAAGGCCACGGGCCTGATCCGTTCCTGGTCAGTCATGGACGCATTCATCTACGCATTCTTCTCGGTAAACCTCGTGACCCTCGGTCTCTATACGATCAGCCAAGCCTGGGCATTCCAGGGAGGCATGATCCCCGCGCTCGTGATCAGCGCGATCCTGATACTCTCGGAGATCGTCGTCTACGCCGGTCTCATCGCCGTGATGCCACGAGCTGGCGGAGACTATGTGTGGCAGAGCCGCATCCTCGGCGGTTCCACGGGCTTCATCCTCTCCATGACCGGCTGGTGCTTCATCCTCTGGCTCTGGACCCCGATCTACGCCGACATGCTTCGCCACATCGTCCTCGTGCCCCTGGCAGCCGTCCTTGGCTTCAAGGAAGCGGCCCTCACCATCGCCTCCAGCCCACTTGCCTGGCTGGCTGTCTGCATCGCCACATGCCTCTTCGTCCTCCTTGTGATAGCCCTTGGCATGAAGGCCTATGCGAGGGTGCAGAAGTTCTGCTTCTGGGTCGGCAACGCCGGCCTGGCGGTCGTCCTCCTGATGCTCTTCGCGGGCGACCACAGCAACTTCAAGGCGAGCTTCGACGCGGGCGCCCTCCAGTTGTTCGGGATGAAGGACGCCTATGCCGCGGTGGATGCGGCGGGCAAGGCCGCGGGCGCCTCGACCCCCCTCTGGGGCGGGACGGTCTCCCAGGTCTTCCTTCTCATGCCCTTCCTCGCCTTCTTCAATCTCTGGCCCAACTGGGGCGCGACGCTCTACGGCGAGGTCAAGGGAGCCCAAGATTTCAGGAAGAACTTCATCGGGATGGCCGCAGCTCTGCTTGTGACCACGGCGATAGTAATCGTGCTCCTGCTCGCGATCGACAAGGCCATCGGCTGGGGATTCTACATGAACGCGAATGCCGCATACTGGAGCTCGCGCTGGGGTCTCGTGGAAGGCCCGGCCGTCCTGCCGGTGTGGCCCTATCCCGCCCTCCTTGCCCTTCTCTCGACTCCCTCGACACTCGTCAGGGTCATCGTCCTCGCGGCCATGGCAATGTGGTTCTTCGGTTGGGCAGGAACCATCTACCTCTCGAGCACGAGGATCCTGTTCTCGGCCTCCTTCGACCGCCTTCTGCCCGAGGCCATCGCGAAGGTCAACCCGAGATCGAGGACCCCGATCAACGCACTGCTCTTCATGATCATCCCCGGGCTGGTCGTATCGGTCCTGTATTGCTTCAATATCTTCAATTTCCAGAGCCTCACCCTTGTCTCCACCCTGGTCATCGCGGCCACATTCCTCGGCACGGGGATCTCGGCCGTCGTCCTGCCTTTCGCGAAAAAGGACCTCTACGCGGCCTCGCCCCTGGCCAAGTTCCAGATCGGCAAGGTCCCCCTCATCTCCGTCTTCGGCCTCGTCTTCTGCGCCTTCCTCGGCTACCTGCTCTATGAGTGGGTGATCGATCCGAATGGGCTCTACGGCATCAGCTACAAGAACGTCACGTCAGTCGTCTTCATGCTCGTGCTCTACATCCTCGCGGCGATCATCTATGTGGGGGTCCGTGGCTACAGGAAGCGTTCGGGGATCGACGTAAACAAGATTTACGGGGAAATCCCCGTCGAGTGAGTGGAATGAGTCCAAACGAGGCGCTTCTCGCCGAAGCTCGGGCCCTTGCGGCCTCTGCCGGAGAACATGGGCTGGCGCTCAGGCTGCTCGGCGGGATAGCCGTCTTCGCTACCTGCCCGACGAGCCGACGAGCCCCGTTCGCGCGAGATTGCGCCGACATCGATTTCGTTTGCACGACGGCGGCAGCCCGGCTCGAAGCCCTGTTCGGGGTCTCGGGCTGGGTTCCCGACAGCGAATTCAACTTGTATAATGGGGATACGAGGCTTTGCTTCCGCAAGGGAGAAAAGAAGGCCGATGTATTCCTGGGCGGTTTCCGGATGTGCCATGAGATCCCCTTGAGGGGACGATTGGGTGAAGGACCACTCACCCTCCCCCTCGCCGAACTCCTTCTCACCAAGCTCCAGGTCTTCGAGGCCAACGCCAAGGACCTCGACGACTCCTCATGCATCCTCCTCGACCACCCGGTCCGTCTCGAGGACGGTGACGCGATCAACGCGGGAGCGATCGCCCATGCTTGCGCGGCTGACTGGGGCCTGTGGAAGACCGTCACCCTCAACCTCGAGCGGATCCGGGGACGCCTTCCTCCCGGGAAGGCCCAGGAGGCCCTCGAGCGCATCGCCCACATCGAGGAGACCATAGCGGCGGAACCGAAGACGCTACGTTGGCGGCTGCGTTCGA
Organism: Spirochaetaceae bacterium; assembly: GCA_025356015.1. Taxonomy (GTDB): domain Bacteria; phylum Spirochaetota; class Spirochaetia; order Treponematales; family Rectinemataceae; genus JANXYO01. The sequence goes on along the minus strand of JANXYO010000031.1, from coordinate 11,085 downwards.
TCCCGGGCGAGACCATGCGTTGGTACGAACTCCCCGAGGAAGTGGAACGTTGAGCGCCCGCGAGGAACGCAGGGCGGGCCCTTGGGCCCTCATTTCCCCGGCGGCTGCGCCCGGCGAGGCCAAGCCCGGCAGGGAGCCGAAGGGCGACAATATCCTGGAGGGATTGCGCCGTTTCATCGACGGCAGGAGGATCGAGGCCGCCCTTCCACCAGGCTTGAGGCGCAAGGGCGTAGTCCTCGAAGGGCTGCAGCCGATCGGCGGCCTGACCAACCGCAACTACAAGGTCTTCGTGGGCGGCGAGGCCCTGGTCCTCAGATTACCCGGGCGGGGCACAGGGCGCTTCATCGATCGGTCGACCGAGAGGGCAAACCACGAAGCCGCCGCGAGGGCGGGGTTCACGCCCCAGTCCATCTTTTTCGACGGAAGGACCGGCGTGAAGGTAACGCGATACCTGCACCAGTCGAGGGCCCTGGACCCGGCCTCGAGCCGTGACCCCGGGACTTCCTCGAGCGTGGCCAGGCTCCTCTCCTCCTTCCACAAGTCCGGCCTCCGCTTCGTCAACGACTTCAACGTATTCCGCCTGATCAGGACCTATGAACGCGTGGCCCGGGGGCGATTCGCCCGCTTCTACGAGGGCTATGCCGGAATCAGGGACAGGGTCCTCTCACTCGAGCGGCCGCTCTCCGTCCTCGCTCCGGAACGAGTCGCCTGCCACAACGACCTCGTCCCCGAGAACATCCTCGTCACACAGGAAGGCCTTACCCTCATAGACTGGGAATACTCCGGCATGAATGACCCCGCGTGGGACCTCGCCTCCTTCACCCTCGAATCGGGATACGGAGAGGAAGACGAGAACAGATTCCTGGCTGCCTATTATGGCGGTCCGGTCCCGGAGCGACTCCGGATACGGGTGGAGACCTACAGGCTCCTCCAGGATTTCCTCTGGTCCCTGTGGTCCATCCTCCAGGAGACGGCCAGCAAGGATTCCAGGAAGGCAAGAAGCTACAGGGAGTACGGCCAAGACAGATATGCCCGCGCCATGACCAGGCTCAAGCCAGTGGAGTCGCGGTTCGGCATCTCCCGGCACACGGAGGACCGACGAGAATGAGCCAGATAATCGCCTTTTTCGGTCCCATCGTGGCCGACCACGCATACCTCGCGTTCTTTGTGTTCCTCCTCGTCTTCGGTTTCACCCTCCCCATCTCCGAGGAAATAGCCCTCGCACTCGTGGGTATGGCCGCCCGGAGTTCCGACCTCCTGCTGCCCGAGTGCCTGATACCAGCGATACCCGCCCTCCTCATCGCCGACCTCCTCTACTATGGCGTGGCAAGGCTGATCGGGCCGAGGCTCATGAGGATGAGGCTCTTCACCCGCTTCATGAAGCCCGAGAGGATCTGCGAAGGGGAGCGATATTTCCAGCGCCGCGGACAGAGGATCGTCTTCTTCTGTCGCTTCGTCATCGGCCTGCGCGCTCCTGCAATACTGAGCGCCGGCTTCCTCCGCATGCCCCTCAAGCGCTTTCTCGCCTTTGACGGCCTGGCCCTGCTCATCGCGGCCCCGGCCTGGCTTGGTTTCGGCTACGCCCTCGGAGCCCAGCTCGACAGCCAGGTAGGCACCCTCGGCAAGCTCATCGCCTTCGCGGGGCCGATCGCCCTCATCGCGGGCACGGTCCTCGTGTACAGAAGCGTAAAGGCCGACAGGGCGCGGGCCGAGGCCGAGGCATACGGCACTGTCGAGCTGCCTGCCGACTCGGCTTGCGAGAAGAAGGCTGGCCTGTGAACGCGATCATACTTGCCGCGGGCATGGGGACGAGGCTCAGGCCCTTCACCGAAGATCGACCGAAGTCCCTCGTCGAGGTGGGGGGCGAGAGTTTCTTCGCGAGGCAGCTGCGCCAACTCCGGGCGGCCGGGGTGGACCGCATCACCGTCGTCACGGGCTACAAGGCCGAGGCTTTTGGCCCCTGGAGGGCAGAGGCGGACCTGAGCTTCGTCCACAATGAGCACTACGATGACCGGAACAACCTATGGTCCATGTACCTTGTCCGGGACCGCCTCGGCGGCAGCCTGGTCCTCGACGGGGACGTCTGGCTCGCCGAGGGGGTCATACCAGCTGAGCCTCCGGCCACGAGCTGCTGGTTCGTCGGCCTGCGCGAGGACATGCACGACGAGTGGGTCGTGCGGCCCGATGCCTCAGGCCGGGTCAGGCGGATCGACGTCGCGAGCGGCAGGGGCTGGATCCTTTCCGGCCTCTCCTATTGGACCCCGCAGGACGGCCGGATCCTCGCCGACATGGTCGCCTTGGCCGCCGAGGCCCCGGGGAACGAGGCAATCTACTGGGACGAGATGCCAAGACGGGCCCTCGAGCTCATCGAGGTGCGCGCCAGACCGATCGGCGCCGATGACTGGACCGAGATCGACACGGTCGCGGACAAGGACGCGCTGGAAGCCAGGCTGGGCAAGGTCGCACAACGCGCAGCCGGAAAGGCCCTGGATCGCCCTCCAGGGCCCCTTCCACCTGATACAAAGGCTTCAGGACCCCGGGACCTTCAGGTCCGCAGGTGAAAATTCACTTGCGGATGGTGGCCCGCGGGTTTATGATGATCGAAACTCTATAAGGAGATGCCCATGCCAGCAACGCCCGCCGTCTCGAAACCCATGACGAAGGCCCAGATCGTCACCCAGCTCGCCGAGAAGAACGGCCTCACGAAGAAGCAGGCTGCAGCGTTCATCGAGTCCCTCGTCGACCTGGCCTGCAAGGAAACGAAGAAGAACAAAAAATTCACCCTTCCCGGGATCGGGATCCTCAAGCTCAACAAGCGCAAGGCCAGAGTCGGGCGCAATCCCGCGACGGGCGAATCCATCAAGATACCCGCGAAGACCACGGTCAAGATGACCGTCTCCAAGGCGGCAAAGGACGCCATCCTCGGCCCGTCCAAATAAGCCGACTCTGCCCCTTTCCATGAATTGACAGCCTCTGCGGCATGGGCGTGCAACACCGCCCCCGTGGAGGTTGCTCTTTGATGGCCCCTTGAATGCCTGGCTCCCCGCCAGCTACCATGCCCTGCCGTGAAGAACGCAGAGACAACGATCGCGAAGCTCACCGAGGTGGGGATCCGCAGGTACTCGATGATCGAGGAAGGGGACCGCATCCTAGTCGCGGTCTCCGGTGGAAAGGACTCGACAGCCCTGGCCTATGATCTGGCCATGAAGAGGAAGTGGTGGCCGGCCAGGTTCGAGATCCGCGCCATCCATATCGCCACCGATTTCTGCTCCTGCTGCAAGAAATCCGCCCTTTTTGAGCTCCTTGATTCGTGGGACATAGCCCATGTGTCGATCGACGTGCCAGTGATCGGCAGGCTGAAGCCAGGCAAGAGCATGAACTGCTGGTGGTGCTCCACCCAGAGGCGGACCGAGCTTATCCATTACGCCCTGGCCGAGGGCTTCAACAAGGTGGCACTCGGCCACCACCTCGACGACATGGTCGAGACTCTCCTCATGAACATGCTCTACAAGGCCCAGATCTCGGGGATGCTCCCCGTGGTGAAATACAACAAGTATCCCCTGTCGGTGATCCGACCGCTTGCGCTGTGTGAGGAGAGGCAGATCATAGCCTTCGCCGATGAAAAGGGCTTCCGCTCGGCCGTGTGCACCTGCCCCTACGGGCTCGAGTCGAAACGCCGCGAGGTGCGCGGGCGCATCTCGAGCTTGACGGGTGGCTCAAGCGAGCTCAAGCGGAACCTGTTTGACTCGATGTCCAAGGTCAACCAGGAGTACCTCGCCTAGGCTGAGCCGATTGGCCCTGGGGCGATCCCCTCAAGGTCAGGCGGCCTGTTCACGTTGGCGAATAGTCCCCAGTCGGCGCTGAACACCCGCGCCTCCGACTCCGATATCCACACACATTGCAGACCCTCGAGGAGATCCCGGATCGAGGGCTCGCGGGAGCCTGACAGCGATGGCCCGAGCAGGCCTTCGATCGAGGGGATGAGTGCGCGCGAATAGTAGGCGTGGAAGGGCTCAACATGTCTTCCGAACCGAGTCAGGGCGGCGAGCGGGGCCCTCACTTCAGCGAGGGCAGCCTCGATTCGCCGACGGATGAAAGCCGCGTATTCGGGCGAAAACCGGGGCATGTCGCAGGCCATGATGTACACCCATTCGCTATCTGAGGCCTCAAGAGCCGCATGGATCCCTCCCAGGGGACCCCGTCCCGGGATGATGTCCCTGACGCAGCGGATTCCCCCTCCCGCGTAGAGTTCGGGCCGCTCGGTGACGACGATGACCTCGCCAAAGGCCGTGGAGAGGAGCCGAGCCCCCCGCGGGCCCATCGCCTCTCCCGAAAGCCGCAGAGCCTGCTTGTCGACTCCCCCCATCCTGAGGCTCCTCCCCCCTGCGAGGAGGGCCGCGCTTCCGAAAAGCGGCATGACTCGCTGACCCCCGGTCAGATGACCAGGTCTTCCTTCGCGACTCGCCTGTCGCGGAGGGAAAGGTCTCCAACCCTGAAACTGCGCCCGTCGAAAAGCTCGATGGATTCCTCCCCCACGGCCTTTGCCGCGGCGGCACGTCCAATGGAATCGGCCTTCATGATTCCCGAACCTGACGAGCCGCCCACCCACACAAGGTCGCCGACGCGCTCGATGACGGGGTTCCTGTCGGGCCAGTAATAGTCGTAATGCCCGGCCCAGGAATTCGCTATCTCGAGGCCGCCGGGATATGCCGCCGCAAGACCGGGGAAGTAGGCCTTCAATACCGGTTCGATCGCAGCCCGGAAGAAGGGCTCCTCGGCTGAGGCTCGCGAGGCGCCTTCGTAGGGGAGGTCGAAGGGCCTGCCCAGGTCGTCCGCGCAGCCGGCCACCATGATGCCGCGCGAGAGGATGGGCTTGCAGTAGACCTGCCCCGTGGGCAGGATCACAATCGGCCCTACCCCTCCCCTTCCCTCCGAAAAGATGCAGCGCGGGTCGGCGACCCTGACACCAAAGAGCTGGCGCTTCTTCGGGTAGACTCCGGTGGCTATTCCGGCGGGCCCCAGGAAGTCCTGTAGCCAGGATCCCGTGGCCGCCACGATTACGCCGCTCGCATGAAATTCGCCCGAAGAATCGCCGAGCCCGGAAAAGCGCCTCCTGCCCCATGGGGGCGCCTGCTCTCCCGGACCACCCGCGACCGGGGCCAATGCCGCCTTTTCGAGCCTGATCTCCCCTCCTGCCGCCACAAAGCCACGGGCGTAGTGCTCGGCAAGACCCATCGGGGAAAGAGACCCGCAGCGCTTGCCGTAGAGGGCCATGGTCGGAGGCTCGAAGCCCTGGTCGGCCTCGCCGAGGGAAAGGATCTCCCTGAGTCCGCCCGAGTCGACAAGCTCGACCCCGGTCGCTTCCCGGGCCAGCCGGCGAAGCGGGGCCTCAGATGCCCGCCAGGCTGCATCCGACCATGTCCACAGATAGCCGCTCGCCCTTAGGTCGATGAGCTCGGAGATGGATTCATAGTAGGCGATCGAGGCCTCGGCGAGGTCTCTTCCTGTCGAGGAGGAGAAGAGGTTGCGGTACAGCGCAGCGCTCCTCGCGCTGTTTCCCGAACAGATCCGCGTTGCGCGCTCGATCACGAGGACCCTTGCCCGGGGCCGCAGCCTCTTGATGTGGCAGGCTGTGGACAGGCCGATCACGCCCGCACCGACGACGAGAAAATCGGCGACCATTGGGCCTTAGTATATGCGAAAACAGGCCGTGGAACAGGGCCAGGAGGGCGGGGGGTCTTCCTCTTCCGCTTGCTGTTCACTAGAATCGATAAGGAAGTCCCGATACAGAGGAGTGATCATGGGCGAAGCTGGAACCTGGTGGGCTTTCGACGAGGTCGAGGCCTTCATGCAGGCAGGATTCGAGGCGATCGGTGTTCCCTCATCAGAGGCGGCCGTCTGCGCCAGGGTGCTCGTCGCGGCGGACAAGCGGGGGGTGGATTCCCACGGGGTCGGTCGCTACAAGCCCATCTATCTCGACCGCATCTGGGCGGGGACGCAGAACCCCAAGACCAATTTCGAGGTCGTCCGCGAGACGCCGACGACGGCTGTGATAGACGGGCACAACGGCATGGGGCACTCCATCGCCGAGCGAGCCATGCAGATGGCGGTGGACAAGGCCGAGAAGAACGGCCTGGGGATGACGGTGGTCAGAAACTCCACCCACTACGGCGCTGCCTTCTACTATGCTAACATGGCAGTGGAGCGCGGCATGATAGGCCTCACTGGAACAAGCGCCCGCCCCTCGATCGCCCCGACCTGGGGAGTCGAGCCCATGCTTGGCACGAATCCCATGACCTGGGGAATGCCCTCCGATGAGGATTTCCCCTTCATGCTCGACTGTGCCACCTCCGTCACGCAGAGGGGCAAGATCGAGCTGTACGGCCGGCTTGGCAAGGAGCTGCCGGACGGCTGGGTCATCGGCCAGGACGGCAAGTACCGCCACGATACTCAAGCGGTCCTCGTCGACCTCACAAAGGACCTCGCGGCCCTCACACCCCTCGGGGGCCAGGGAGAGGATTTGGGCGGCTACAAGGGATACGGCTATTCGATGGTGGTCGAACTCCTCTCCTCCGCCCTCTCACAGGCCAACTTCATGAAGGCCCTGGTAGGCGTCGACGCCGAGGGCAAGCCAGCGCCCATCGAGCTCGGACACTTCTTCATGGCCATGAAGGTCGAGGCTTTCGTCGACCTTCCGACATTCAAGAGGCAGGTGGGAGAAATCTGCCGCGCCCTTCGCGCGTCGCGCAAGGCTCCCGGGGCGAACCGCATCTACACCCCCGGCGAGAAGGAGCACGAGGTATGGCTCTTCCGAAAGGACAAAGGCGTACCCTTCAACGACCCACTCAAGAAGGCCTTCAAGGAAGTCAAGGAGCGCCTGGGGCTTCGGCACCAACTCCCCTTCTGATCCCCTCCGTGTCGTTCAGCCCTGTCCTTGCCGTTTTTCGGCGGGGACAGGGCCGCCTATCCGGCTACGGCAAAAAGGCAGTCCGCCTGGCGTGTTGCGTCATGTTGGCGGGCCTGAGCCTGGGACGGGCATATGCCCAATCAGCGCAGCCGCGCACCGAGCAGGTCGTGCTCCAGCTTAAATGGCGCCACCAGTTCCAGTTTGCGGGCTACTACATGGCCGCCGCCAAGGGATACTACCGCGACGCGGGCCTCGATGTGGTCATCAGGGAGGCCGAGCCCTCGACCCAGTTCACCGACACCGTGGTGCAGGGAAAGGCCCAGTACGGCATCAACAACACCGACCTCCTGATCGACCGAGTCAAGGGCAAGAAGCCAGTGGTGGTCCTTGCGGTGATATTCCAGCACTCCCCCCTCGTACTGCTCTCCCTCGCCAAGAGCGGCCTCTCAACTCCAGCCGACTACGCGGGCAAACGCATCATGGTCTCGCTCGACGCCGAGGCAGAGATCTTCTCGATGTTCGCGAACGAGTCGGTGCCGCTCTCCGCGGTGAACTTCGTGCAGCATTCATGGGACCTCGAGGACCTCGTTGCTGGAAGGGTAGACGCCATAAGCGCATATTCGACAAACGAGCCGATCATACTCCGCACGAGGGGCATCGCTTCGTCGATGACGCGCCCCCTCACCTACGGCATCGATTTCTACGGGGACTGCCTCTTCACCTCGGAGGCCGAGCTCAAGTCCCACCCCGCGAGGGCGGCGGCCTTCCTCAGCGCCAGCCTGAAGGGCTGGGAATACGCTATGGAGCACGTCGAGGAGGGAGCCGACCTGATCCTTGGATCCTACAGGACGGGAAAGACCCGGTCCGAGCTCCTCGACGAGGCCAGGGCGATGGACGAGCTGATCGTGCACAGATTGGTGCCTCTTGGCTTCATGAACCCCGGACGCTGGCGCCACATCGGTGAGACCTACGCCAGGCTTGGCGTAATCCCGAAGGGCTATTCGCTCGATGGCCTCATGTACAATCCATCTGCGCCTGGCATCGATCCGCGTGTCATACGCATCCTTATCCTGGTGCTGGCTGTGGCATCGGTGGGCTCGATCTCATACATCGTGGTCCTCAGGGCATTCAATTCCAGGCTCGCCGTCGAGGTCTCCGCGCGGACCAAGAGTCTCGCAGGGCTCAACGACGAGCTCACCGTCGAGATGAGGCAGAGGGCGCAGAAGGAGCGAGAACTCGCGGACTCCCTGGCCGAGAAGGAAGTCCTGCTCAAGGAGATCCATCATCGCGTGAAAAACAACCTCCAGATCATCTCGAGCATTGTGAGCCTCCAGCTCGAGAAATCGGATTCGGAAGAAGTCTCGGGCATGCTCAAGGAAATACGAAGCCGCGTTTTCAGCATGGCCCTGGTCCACGAGCAGCTCTACGAGAGAGGCAACCTCGCGAGGATCGACATGGACGACTATCTGCTGCGCCTCGTATCCGAGATCAAGGCAAGCTTCAGGACAGCCTCGACGGAGGTGAGCTCGGTCGTGTCCGCGCAGGGGATCTCCCTCTCGGTTCGCGAGGCGATCCCTCTCGGCCTCGTGGTCAGCGAGCTAGTCACCAACAGCATGAAGTTCGCATTCCCCTCGAGGCCCCAAGGCCGCATAGAGATCCGGCTCAGAGAAGAGGGAGACCTGAGGATACTCGAGGTTTCCGATGATGGTGTCGGCCTTGAGAGGGACTCCGGCAAGGAGAGACATGCCGGACTGGGAATCGACCTCGTCTCGGCCCTCGCGGCGCAGCTCGGGGGAACGATCTCCTATCCCGAGGCCAAGGGCTTCAGGGTGCTCATCACCATGCCGCTTTCCTACTAGCCACGAGAGCCATACCCGGTTTTCGGAGACAGGGTTTTAGTGATGCCTGTCGAGCCACGCCTCAAGGGGGATGCGCCTCGTGGGGGCCATCCTCATGCATGCCCTGATGACCTCGGCCCTGACGCCCGACTCAAAGCCCAGTAGGTAGCCACCGGCGTCGAGCTTCCCCGAAAAGAACTGCTCACTCGCGAGAGCCCGCTCGGCCCACTCGCCTGGCTTGAGCCTGCAGTATAAGAACAGAGCAAGGGGAGAGTTCTTGAGGTCGAAGGATGACTCGTCGAGCCGGCCATCCTTGAGGAGCCGGAAGACGGCATTGCTGGTATCAAGCCAGGGAGGACTCGGCTGAACGGGAAGATAGGTCTCGATGGTCTCCATGTCGGCCTCAAGGTGGGGGACATCTCCCATGAAGAGGGCCATGGGCGCGTCCCCTCCCGAGATGCCGGCGATGGCCTCGAGGACGCCCACCGCAAGGAGCTTGGCCTGCATGTAGACCTGGGCGTATAGGAGGTTGCGCCGAGCTGCTTCCCCAAGGCGGGCCATGGACTCGGCATCGGGACTCCCTCGATAGGAGTGGAAGACATCCTCGGGCACGAGAATCCTGAAGAAGCCCAGCATCTTCTCAAGGGCTTCGCGGTACTCCCTGACGCTGAAGGCGCCCTTTCGACGCAGTGGCGCATTGGATTCCGGAAGCAGCTTCCAGGTGTTCGAAAGAAACTGGCCCGGGTCAGCCAGGGCGAAATCATGGACATCGCGATTGGCGAAGGCTATGCCCCTCGCCACTGTCGCGTGGAGCTCCGCCTCGTCCACAGCGATCGAATTCTCGACGACTAGCCGGCCGATCGCCGCCTCCAGCGCTTCTCCGACTCCCAGGCCCCGGGCGTCCCTTCCCCGGAATGGCCTGCTTGCCTCTATGCAAACCGCCACGGAGAGGCAGGTGCCGGGCAAGAGGAAATCCCCGATGGTCTTCTTCATCACCAGAGCACTGAGGAATTCATTAAGGCCCGTGAAGGGAAGGAGGCGCTGGCCCGGCTCGAAGCCGAAGAGTTTCCGCAGGGAATGATAGCATGTGTCGGATTCGGGGACGTCGGACTTGAGGCGGACCGCATTGTCCTGGATTTCAAGATATGGCATCACGAGCTCAGCCACGCCGCTGGGCAGGCCCTCGTCGACCTGAAAATAGATCAGGTCATGGAATACCGCAGCCAGGGCTATCTCGGCATCTGCACCCTCGAGGAAACCGAAGACGTGCTCAAGGGTGTGGAACTGGCGGGATTGGAAGGACATCACGCGATGGACCATGATGGCGATCCTCTCGATTTCGGCAGGCCCGATTGGGGAACCGACCGCTCGGAACGAGTTCATGAGGACGTCTATCAGCTTGTGAAGCATTCCTTGGCTCATCGATGCGGCTCCTCATAGGAGAATATCGCGCATGAGGGGCATCGATACAAATGCGCGATGGCCGAAACGGCTTCGCGTAGCAAGGAGTCATGGCGATGAAGACGGGATTGATTCTCCTCGCGGCAATTTTCGCCCTGGTGTTCCTGGCCGGCTGCGCCCCGGGGCCGAACGACCTTGCCGGAACGGTGGACGCACGGGGCAGGCTTCCCGGATTCTGGCAGGGGCTCTGGAATGGGGCCATAGCCCCAGTTACATTCATCGTATCACTGTTCACCGAGAAGGTGCAGTTCTACGAGGTGCACAACAACGGCCGGTGGTACAATTTCGGCTTCATCCTCGGCCTAAGCATGGCCTTTGGCGGAGGGGCCGGAGGAGCAGCGGCGCGCCGACGGAGGTCATGAGACTCGGGTTAGTCGGGCCGGCCGACCCGACTAGGCCTCAGAGCGGCTCTCCATCGAGATGGAAGACCATCCCGGGTCTTGCCATCACCCTGGAATTCCTGCCTTTCCATGCCTCATGGTTGCAAGAGCCCTGTGGTTCATCAGCCTCTGGACTGATCGAGGATCCCAAAACCCAGGCTCCGGGAACGGGGATCACGGCCATCCCTTCTGAAAGAAGACCCAGATCACTATTTCTCATCCATTGCTCCTTGTACCTGTCTGTCCAAGGCCTAATGCATTTACCATGCCAGTAGCTCCACAGACATGCTAAATCATTGTCTAAATGATACTTGTGAGCATGGTCTCAAGACCATCCCACCTCCAGCTGAGGCAACGATGGTTGTAGAACAGCGCGACATCGCACCCCGAGTTGCGGCAGCAAGGCCGATCATTGGTAAATAAACCCTGCTTGGAGATCAAGCCAGGACGCGGACCCGACGCGAGACAGGAAGGGCGCCCCCGTGGCTCGGGGGCGCCC
>JANXYO010000014.1 GCA_025356015.1 Spirochaetaceae bacterium | reverse complement strand
GCGATCATCATATTCGCTGTCTACACCGACATCCTCCGCAGGAGGAAGTAAGGTGCGTTCTTCGGGTCTCCCATGGCTCCCGTCGGGAGCTTCTCACATTTTCCGGTGAAGGAGAGGGTATGAGAATTCTAAGAAAGTCGCTTGCGGTGCTCGCGATCCTCGCGCTCATCCTTGTCGTCGCTGGCTGCGCCAAGCCCGCCCCCAAGGAAACATACATCCCGCTCATCTCCAAGGGTTTCCAGCACCAGTTCTGGCAGGCCGTGAAGCAGGGCGCCGAAAAGGCAGCGGTGGACTTCAAGGTGAAGATCACCTTCGAAGGCCCCGAGACCGAGGCCATGGTCGACAAGCAGATGGACATGCTCTCGGCGGCCCTGGCGAAAAAGCCGGCGGCCATCGGTTTCGCCGCCCTGGACAGCAAGGCCGCTATCCCCCTGCTGCAGAAGGCCAAGGACGCCAAGATCCCGGTCATAGGCTTTGACTCGGGCGTCGACAGCGACATCCCCCTGACCACCTGCGCCACCGACAACATCGCTGCCGCAGGCTACGCGGCCCAGATGATGGCCAAGCTCATCGGAGACTCAGGCGAGGTTGCTGTCATCGTGCACGACCAGACGAGCAGGACAGGCATCGACCGCCGCGACGGCTTCGTCAAGGAGATGCAGAAGCACCCGAACATCAAGGTCGTTGACATCCAGTACGGCGGAGGGGACCAGCTCAAGTCGACCGACCTCGCGAAGTCCATCATCCAGGCCCATCCCAAGCTAAAGGGCTTCTTCGGGGCGAATGAGGGCTCGATCATCGGCGTGCTGAACGGGGTCAAGGAGATGAAGAAGGTCGGCAAGATCGTCGTCATCGGCTACGACGCAGGCAAACAGCAGAAGGACGCGGTGCGCTCGGGCGAGGAGGCCGGGGCCATCAGCCAGGATCCTGTGGGCATCGGCTACAAGACCGTCGAAGCCGCGGTCAAGGCGCTCAAAGGCGAGACCCTCCCCAAAACCACCGACACGGGCTTCAAGTGGTACGACAAGACCAACATCGACGCCCCGGAGATGCAGCCCCTGCTTTACGACTAAGTCCCGGATTACTCTCGGGCTCCCCTCCAGCATCTGGCGGGAGGGGAGCCCGGAAGATGGGCGGCATGGCCTCCGGGCCTGCCGCCTTTCTTTTTCAGCAACAGCCCTTGCCGCGCCCGGCATCCTTCGCGCCACCGCCGCAATCGCTCCCGCACGTGGGCGCCGTGCCCCTGAGCTTCCCGATGATGATGGCCGCGGCGCAGCCGACGCCGACCTTCACGGAGATGGCCTTCGCGGGGCAGTTCAGGGCGCAGGCACCGCATTCCATGCAGGCACCCCTGTCGATGATCCGCGCCGAGGATCCGGCCATGGCGAAGACTGCGTGGGGGCAGACCTCGACGCACTCTCCGCAGTTGACGCACTCGGCCTCGCGGAGGACAAGGGTCTCTCCGTTCTTCAGATAGCGCAGTGTCCTCATCGCTTCCTCCTAGATGCCGAATATCCGGGCCGCGGCGCCCAGTGCAAGGCCGCCCGCCAGTGAGGCGGCCATGGGGATTGCGCCCTTCTCGACTTCGAGATTGGCTCCCGGCTGGGAGGTGTAGGTCGAGGATCCTGTGAAGTTCATCGCGATGAAGGACACGACAGAGCCGCAGACCAGGGCGAGGCCAAGACCCAGGGCAAGTCCCGTCCCGGTGGCCAGGGCGCAGGCGGCGGCCCAGGCGAGGCCCAGCACTGCGCCCTTGAGCGCGAAGGCGCGGAAGGGCAACCAGGGAAGGAGGGCGGGGAAGGCCAGGGTCCCCACCAGGGCCGAGCCGGCCAGGGGCAGGATGGATGCCAGGAAACGTCCGAGAGAGGCCGGGCCGAGGGGCAGGGCCAGGAGGAAGGAAAGACCGAAGGCCGCCAGGAAGAGGGGCCAGGCATGGGCAAGCTCCACGGGGGCGACAGCCATGCGCTCGCGCAGACCAAAGGGCACGAGCCTCATCGCAGCTGTCTTCTTCATCCCCGAGGCGAGGAAGGCGGGAAGGTCCGAGGCGAGGACGGGCCCCCAGGCCGCGGTGAAACCAGAAAGCCTCGCCGTCTCGGGGGCCGAGACCCCGGGGGCTCCAAGCTGGGGCAGGATGAGCTTCCGGTGCGACACGATCTCCTTCATCCTGAGCTTTGAAAGCTTGTCGACAAGCTCAGGGCTGCCAAAGCTGCCCTTCCCCGCGGCGCACCAGACATTGACCCCCTTCGTGTCGAGGACGAGGATCCACGCGTCGATGCCAGAGAGTTCCCTGCGAAGGCTGTCGAAGCTGAGCTTGTAGTTGGCTGTGACGAGGACGGGCGATCCGCTTCCCGGCTTTCCCACTGCGTACAGGCCGGGAAGGACCCTGTAGTTGTTCCTGCCGAGGTCCCAGCGGACCAGGATGCCGGCAAGGCGGTCCCGGCCTGAGAGCTCGGTCGAGACGAGGGGCACCGACCTCGAGCCGATGCGGATGAAACCGCTGACATAGGGCAGGCCGAGGACATCGTTCTCCTCGTACCCGGCGAGCTTCGCGGCCTTGGGGGGCAAGGCTTCCAGCTTCATGACGGTCTCCTTTGAGGGTTCTCGCAGCAGGAGTTCCCGCCGCCCTTCCTGAACAGCCTCATTGCTTCGGCCAGGATGGAGAGGGCATCCAGGGCGGCCTCCCTCTTCTCCTCGGGCATCGAATCAAGCAGCCTCGAGTAATAGGCATCGCAGGTGTCGTTGATGCACTCGACCCGCTCGAGCCCCGTCGGGCTCAGGCCGATGGCCTGTCTGCGCCTGTTGCCTGCTTCCACGGCCCGGGAGACGAGGCCGGCGGCGACGAGGGCATCGACAGTCCTGCTCAGGGTGCTCGGGTCGAGTTCGAGGGCCGCAGCGAGCTCGCCCAGGCTCGATTGTCCGCGCTCCTCGATCTCGAGGAGTAGGTGGCACTGGGCCGCCGTGACTCCGCAACAGGAGGTCTGGTCCGAAAGGGAGAAGGCCACCTCGCGCTCGAGCTCGGCGAGCCTTCGGCGGAGCCTTCGCACCTGGGCAGGTGGCGGCATGGTGCTTCCCATGCAGTCGTCCTTGTTATCAGGATGCAAAATACAATAGTTGCAAACCACAAGTGTTGTCAAGAGCAATGATGAGGTTGGGCACGCTTGCGCTGTGACTTTGAAATCGCTAGGATTGGCACGATACCATAGCAGGTCTAGGAGGATTCATGAAAAGGAAGATCCCTTCACTCGTCATCATTCTCGCCCTCATCACGACATACAGCGCATTCGCGGCCGGACCGGCAGGACTGAGCGCAATCGGCGTCTACGGCTCGGCCGGCTCGACCGGCGGAGTGGGCTCTGGCGGGGCCGGCATCAGCCTCAAGTGGGCCTCCTTCCCCGTCATCGGCGTCAAGTACGATTTCAGCGCCTCGATGATGAATGTCTCCTGCGACTACTACGCTGTCGATGCAGAAGGCATCGCAAAGAACCTGAGCTATTTCCTTGGAGCGGGCGCCTATGTGGGCTTCGCCTCGGGCTCTGACCTCGCCGTGGGACTCAGGCTGCCCGCGGGAATCCAGTACTGGCCGATAAAGAAGCTCGAGATCTACGTGTCGCCCGTCCTCTCAATGCCGATCTTCCCCAAGCTCGACTTCGGTTTTGGTGGTGAACTGGGGCTGCGGGTCCATTTCTAGGTCCACCGTGCCGCGGAGGGCAGCATCATCAGCCGCCCCCGCGGCTCCTCGCCTTTAGGCGCCCCTGGAGAGCTCTTCCCAGCGCGCGGCGGCCCTGCGCAGATGGGGGATGACGATTGAGCCGCCCACGATCAGACCCACTGAACAGGCCTCCTGGAACTCCTCACTGCTCACACCCTCCTGCTTGCACCGTATCGTGTGGTAGAGGATGCAGTCGTCGCAGCGAAGTACCAGGGAGGCGACAAAACCCAGGAGTTCCTTGGTTTTCGCGTTCAGGGCGCCCTCCCGGTAGGTCTGGCTGTCCAGGCTGAAGAAGCGCTTTATCTCCAGACCCGCTATGGCCATTACCTTCTCGTTGAGGAGCTCTCGCTCCTTCTGCCACTCCTCGATGCTCGTGTCAAAGCTATCATTCCCTGCCATTTGAAGTTCCTCCGGGGAAGCAGACTCGCATGGGCAAGCTCGGCCCCGCAAGCGGAGCCTCCCCCTTCCGGGCCAGGGGGCTCTGGAGCACGGGGCGGCCCTGGGGCTTGGCTGGCGGTCCTGGAGCACAGGCCGGCGGTTCTGGAGCTGCGGCGGTTCTGGAGCTGCGGCGGCGCGATTTGGCGATAAGTAGAAAAAAACCGATATTAGGATAGTAGCCATACGAGCGAAGGAGAACATCGATGCCCGAGCACCTGACCAAAGAAAGCTTTAAATCAAAGATCTTCGATTGGGAGAAGAATGCCGAATGGAAATATGAGGGGGACCTTCCCGCCATCATCGATTTTTATGCGGACTGGTGCGGGCCCTGCAAGATGATCGCGCCCGTCCTCGAGGACCTCTCGAAGAAATACGAGGGGAAGATGCACATCTACAAGATCAATACCGAGGAGGAGCCTGAGCTCTCTGGCCTGTTCGAGATCCAGAGCATCCCGACCCTCTTCTTCATACCCATGGACGGTGAGCCCAGGGTGGCGATGGGGGCCTTGCCCCGCCGCGACCTTGAAAAGGCCATCACCGACGTCCTCAAGGTCGGCTGATCGCGAAGGGAATGTCGAGGCGTTCGGTCTTGGAGAGGGCTTCGGCGAGGAGGCCCTCGAGGTCGAGGGCGCGGTAGGAAGCGCCCTCTCGCTCGTGATCTGCCCTGAGCATGGGGTGCTTGGGGGAGAAGAGGACGCAGCAGTCCTCGTAGGGCAGGATCGAGGTCTCGTAGCTGCCGATCTCCTTCGCGAGGAGTATCGTGTCCTCCTTGTCGATGCCGACAAGGGGACGCAGCACGGGCAGGTCCGTCGTGCTCTCGGTGAGTCTCATGTTCTCGGCAGTCTGGCTCGCCACCTGACCCAGGCTCTCGCCGGTGATGAGGCAGTTCGCCCCGATCTTCTGCGCGAGGAGATGGGCCACCCTCATCATCGCCGTGCGCATGAAGACGGTCGTGAGGTCCTCCCTGGCTTCTTTCTTTATCCTCAGCTGGGCATCGGTGAAGGGCACGGTCCAGAGGGTGATCCCCCCCGTGTAGCTTCCGAGTATCCTCGCCAGGGCCATCACCTTCTCGTGGGCTTCCTTTGAGGTATAGGGGTAGGCGTGGAAATATACCGCGTCGAGGGCAAGGCCCCGCCTTGCCATCTGGTAGCCCGCGACTGGGGAGTCTATGCCACCCGAAAGGAGGAGGAGGCCCTTGCCTCCCGAGCCAACGGGAAGGCCGCGCAGACCCGGCTTGGGATCGGGGAAGACATACGCGCGTTCCCTGATTTCCGCGTTGATGGTGAACTCGGGCTTGTGGAGGTCAACCCTTGTCCCCGGGCAGGCTTCAAGGACGCGGGCCCCGAGCTCGGCCGAGAGCTCGAAGGAGCCGAGCGGGAAGCTCTTGTCGGAACGCCGCGATTCGGCCTTGAAGCGCGTGAGTCCGGAAGCCACCCTCTCCTTCGCGACCTGGACAGCCGCTTCGAAGACGGCCTCGAGGGTCTTCTCGGTCTTGCGGGCCCTGATGTAGCCGTTGACCCCGGGAGTCCTCGAGAGTATGAACTCCGCGTCCTCGGCCCTGTCCTCGGGCACGCAGACATAGTACCGTCCGGGCATTATGTTCACCGAGTGTGGAATGCCGGCGAGCTTCTTGTTGAGCTGGCCACGGAGCCTTTCCTCGAATTCCTTCCGGTTGCCGAGCTTGAGCAGTATCTCTCCGATCTTGACCAGGTAGAGGGCGTCCATGGGAACTTCCTTGGGGGGAGTCAGGGCTTGAGCTTGCGATAGAGGCTGTGGGCGGTCTCGAGGAAACGGTCGATGTCTTCTGCCTTCGTCGATTCGCCCGTGGATATGCGGATGGCGGAGAAGCCGAGCTCGCTCTCCAGACCCATCGCATCGAGGACCCTTCTGCCCTTGTGCCGGGCGTTCGAGGCGCAGGCCGAGCCTGTCGACACCGCGATGCCCTCATCGGCGAGGGCCCGGGCGAGGACCTCTCCCGAAAGCCCGGGGAAGGCGATGCTGAGGATGTAGGGGGAATAGCGCTCGTCCATGCCTGCCCTTCCCAGGGGCAGGGGAAGGGCCCCGCCAAGGGCTGCCAGGCCTTCGATGAGACGGGTTTCGAGGGCCCTGGCGCCCGCATAGCGCCGCTCCATTGTCTCGGCGTGGCGCCTCGCGCAGCAGGCAAAGGCCCAGGCTCCCTGGAGGTTCTCGGTACCGGCTCGGGTTCCGCCCTCCTGGGCACCCCCGACGGCGAGGGCCTCGATGCCCTGCGCGCTCCAGAGCGCCCCGACCCCTCGGGGACCACGGATCTTGTGGGCTGAGAAGGCCGCCGAGGATATGCCAAGGCTCGCGGGGGAAAAGGGGAGCTTGCCCAGGGCCTGGACCGCATCGACGTGGATCCGCGGGCAGGGGCGTCCCAGGGTCTTCGCGGTCGAGGCGACGGCAGCCGCGATCTCGGCGATGGGTTGGATGGCCCCGGTCTCGTTGTTTACCGCCATCACGCACACAAGGGCCGTATCGGCCGTCATCGCCCCGGCTATGCTTTCCGGCCTGAGCCTGCCGTCTTTCGCGGGTTTCACGAGGCTGAGGCCAATGCCCAGGGACTTGAGGAGCCTTGCTTCCTCGTAGATGGCCGGATGCTCGATCTCGCTGGCGACCAGATGGAGGTTCTTGATCCGCGAGTCGCGTCTGGCTTCCAGGGCCTGCCTGAGCATGGCCAGCAGGGGGATGGCGTCGGCCTCGGATCCCGAGCCCGTGAAGGCTATCCTGGGCCAAGTAGGAGAAGATCCGCCGCGGGGGAGGGCTGCAGGCTCGATGGCCGAAGCGAGAAGGGCCCTGGCCTCATCCAGCCTGGCCTTGGCGGTTTCGCCGAGCTGGTGCTTGCTAGAGGGATTGCCAAAGACAGAGGCAGCGAGTGCCGCGGCCTCCGCCAGGACTACTTCGTCGGGAGGGCTCGTGCTTGCCCAGTCTAGGTAGATCATGCCGCTTGATAGTAGCGGGCTTCGCTTGCCGTCATCAAGGGCGTGGGCGGAGCCGAAATCAGCTGCCCCGTCTGGCCCGATCGGGGATGCTCGAGGGCGGCCTGCCCGAGGCCGCGAAGTCGGGGCGCAGGTAGAGGGCGCAGAAGCAGTGGCCGTGTTCCTTGACGTCTTCCCAGGAGACCTTGCAGGGGCAGACCACCTCCTGGTCTGCCTCCCTCGTGCCTTCGGTGTCGCGGCAGGGGCAGAGGTAGTAGCCGTAGCGGTTCCAGTTGGTGGTGAGGCCCTCCATGAGGATGGTGGTGAAGCTACGGTCGGGATTCAGGGTCCAGCCCTGCTTGCTCGCGACCATCTCGGCGAAGGTCCAGGTCTGGTCGGGGGTCTTGGGCTTCATTGATCCTCCCTTGTCAGATGCCGAGGGTCTTCATCCAGTCGGGCTCGATGAATCCCACAAGATGTTTTCCATCGTCGACCACGGCGAAGGGGAAGGCTATGTCGTCCTTGTACTTCTCCTTGAGGGTCTTCTTGCACTCGTTCTTGGTCTCGAGGGGGACCTGATCGAGGTACACATAGCGATACGAAAAGCCGCGGTCATTGAGGAAGGTGAGGGCCCGCTTGCAGAAGCCGCATGTCGACAGGGCGTAGATGGTGATGCTGTGGTCCTTCCTTTCTCCAGCGACTGCGGTGTAATTCAGGGTATCGAGCATGGTGCCTCCAATCAGAGCTAGTATACTGCCATAGACTTTCGCGGGTAAACAGCTCGGCCTCAGATAGGCTCAGGCGCGGCCGAGCTCTGGGCCCGCGCGAGGCTCCACGACGAGCCGAGGGCGAGGGCGTAGAGCAGGCATGAGGCGACAAAGGGGGCGGCCGGGTTCTGGGTGTAAAGCCAGCCGGCGAGGGCGCCGGTGGGCACGCACAAAAGGAGGGTGAGGGCCTGGACAAGGCCAAAGAGGTCGCTCTTGCGCAGGTCGGAGACGGCGTTCATGAAGACCGAATCCCTATGGGTCTGGACGAGGAAATAGCCGGCCTGGAGGGCTCCGGTCACGGCGAGGGCCCAGGCCGAGGATCCACCGGGCATGAGGACGAAGGCAGCCTGGCAGATGAGGCAGACGAGGCTCGACCAGGCGAGGACGGCGGCATCGGCCGTCTTCGGGAGCCTCGGCATCACGAGGAAGAAGAGCATGAGCGCGAGGACGGCGCCGAAGGCGGGCACGAGGGCCACGGTGACGGGGCTAAGGCCCTTGGACTCGGCGAGGTAGAGGACTCGGTAGAAGTCGAAGGAGAGGACGGCGTTGGCCGCGAAATAGACCGCCAGCAGACGCAGGAAGCGGCCGTCGCGCAGGCTGACAAGGCCGAGACGGCACAGGTGCCTGAGGCCGCTGAGGAGGGGCACATCCTTGGTCTTTTCCATCATGACGCGGCCCGTGGCTGTCTCGTCGGTGTATACCCAGCGCAGGACGAACATGGCTGTCATGCACAGGGCCCCCGAAGCGTAGATCCAGCGCATTGTCGGGACCGTGCCGAAGCGTGCGATGAGGATTCCCCCGAGCAGGGTAAAAAGGCCGCCGACCGAGCCAGAGAGGTATATCCAGCCATAGACCCGTGAGCGCTGGCCTTCCGCCACATCCTCGCTCAACAGGAGGTTCCAGGAGACTATGACGATCTTCACCACGGCATTGAGCGCGGCGGCGAGGATGAACCAGGTGAAGGAGCGGGAGAGGGCCCAGAGGGCCATGGGCAGGCTCCAGGCGATGAGGTCGAAAATGAGGCTCGTCTTCCTGCGTCCGAGGCGGTTGGTGATGGGGGCTGCCATCAGCATGAAGACGAAGGCGAAGGCGAAGTTCACGGAATTCACGATGCCCATCTGGATTTCCGAGAGGCCGAGCTCCTGCTGGAACAGGGGGGCATAATACATGACCGCCGGTCCGTAGACCGCCCAGAGCGGCTCGACAAAGATGCAGGTCCTTGCGTTTTTGGGGAGTCTTTCGAGCAGTCGCATCGGCCGAGGATAAGCCGGGCCGGGGAAGAGAGGCAAGGCCGGCCCTTCATCCCCTTCGTATTGATAAAAATGGAGCTTTCGGCTAGCATACGGCCATGCGAGACCCCTCCCTGATACGGAATTTCTGCATCATCGCCCACATTGACCACGGCAAGTCCACCTTGGCCGACCGCTTCATCGAGAAGGCGAGGGTGGTCGACGCGCGCAAGATGCAGGACCAGATGCTCGACAACATGGACATCGAGAGGGAGCGGGGGATCACCATCAAGAGCCAGGCCGTCGCCCTCGAATACCAGGCGAAGGACGGGAAGACCTACACCCTCAACCTCGTCGACACGCCCGGCCACGTCGATTTTTCCTACGAGGTCTCGCGTGCCATCTCCTCATGCGAGGGCGCCCTCCTGCTCGTGGACGCGACCCAGGGAGTCGAGGCCCAGACCCTCTCCAACATGTACATGGCCCTCGAGCACAACCTCGAGATCATCCCCGTCATAAACAAGATAGACATGCCCGCCGCCGACCCCGACGAGATCAGGCGGCAGATCAAGCACGACCTCGGCCTCGATCCCGATGGTGCCCTCCTGGTCTCGGGACGCTTTGGCACCGGTGTCGACGAGCTCTTCGAGGCCATCGTCCAGAGGATCCCCGCCCCCCGCGAGAGCTCGTCCGACCTTCTGCAGGCCCTCATCTTCGACTCCCACTACGACCCCTACCGGGGCGTCATCGTCCACATCCGCGTCTTCGGAGGCTCCATAGTCCCGGGCCAGCGCATCAGGCTCATGAACAACGACTCCGAGTACGATGTGGAGGAGACGGGCCAGTTTCGCATAAGCCTGTTCAAGACCGATGGCCTGCCCGCTGGCTCGGTCGGCTACTTCATCGCGAACATCAAGACCGTCTCTGACGTCCGCGTCGGCGACACGGTGACCGACGCCGCCCGCCCCTGCGCGGCCCCCCTGCCTGGCTTCCGCGAGGTCAAGCCGGTGGTCTTCTCCTCGATCTACCCCATGGACGCCGCCGACTACAACGAGCTCAAGATAGGCATCGAGAAGCTAAAGCTGAACGACGCCTCCCTCATCTACGAGAAGGACAATTCCCTCGCCCTTGGCTTTGGCTTCCGCTGCGGCTTCCTGGGCCTGCTGCACCTCGAGGTCGTCCAGGAGAGGCTCGAGCGCGAGTACGACCAGGCCATCATCCTCACCGCTCCCAGCGTGCGCTACAAGCTCAAGCTCATGTCGGGCGAGACCGTCTTCATCGACAACCCCGCCGACTACCCCGATCCCACGAGGATCGACAGCGCCGAGGAGCCCTACATAAAGGCCCAGATCATCACCCCCCTGGCCTACATCGGCAACCTCATCACCCTGTGCATGGACAAGAGGGGGAACCAGAGTTCCTTCACCCACCTTGACGAGAAACGGGTCGAGCTCTGCTTCGAGATGCCCCTGGCCGAGATCCTCTTCGACTTCTACGACAAGCTGAAGTCCACGAGCCGCGGCTACGCAAGCTTCGACTACGACATCATCGGCTACAGGCCGACGAAGCTGGCCAAGCTCGACGTCCTCATCAACGCGAGGCCCGTCGACGCCTTCTCCCAGCTCGTCTACGAGCCCACTGCCTACGACAGGGCGAAGAAGGTCTGCGAGCGCCTCTCGCGGGCGATTCCGCGCCACCAGTTCAAGGTGCCCATACAGGCGGCCATCGGCTCCAAGGTCATCGCCCGCGAGACCATCAACTCCCTGCGAAAGGACGTCCTCGCCAAGTGCTATGGGGGAGACATCTCGCGCAAGCGCAAGCTCCTCGAGAAGCAGAAAGAGGGCAAGAAGCGCATGAAGACGGTGGGTGACGTGGAGCTTCCCCAGGAAGCCTTCCTCGCCGTGCTACGCACGAACGAGGACGAGGAGCGGAAGTAGCCGTGCTTCCCCTACCCGGGAGCCTCCTCGCGGCTCTGGGCGCCTCCCTGGCCGCGGGCTTCGTCAATGCTCTTGCCGGCGGCGGCACCTTGATCACCTTTCCCGTCCTGACCTTGCTGGGCCTGCCCGCGATAGTCGCGAACGTGACGAGCACGGTGGCCCTCTGCCCCGGCTACCTCGGAGCAACCTGGTCCCAGCGCGGCCTCCTCTCATCGCCCGCGCAGCGCGGGCGTCTTCTGGTCTTCGCTCCCCTCGCTCTGGTCGGCGGGCTTGCCGGCGGGGCCCTCCTTCTTGCGAGTGGCGAGAGGCTGTTCCGGAGCCTGGTTCCCTGGCTCATCCTCCTCGCCGCCTTCCTGCTTGCAATCCAGACACCGGTGCGGAGGCTCCTCGCCTCGAGGCCGGCAGCGAAGCGGGAAGACAGCGGAGCCGCCGACGGGCTTGCCGAGGCAGCCGCGGCGGCGGGAGCGCCGGCCAGCGATGAGCGTCCGGTGGCCCCGGGCCTGATCGTCCTGTTGTGTATAGCCGCCGCCGCCGTGTACGGCGGCTATTTCGGCGCCGGTGTGAGCGTGATCATCCTCGCCGCCCTCTCCCTGGCCCTGGGCGATTCCCTGATCCGGCTCAATGCCCTCAAGCAGGCGATAGCCCTGTCGTGCAACGTGGCCGCGGCCCTGTTCTTCCTGGCCTCGGGCAAGGTGAACTGGGCCTTCGCCCTCGTGATGGCCTTCGGGGCACTCGGCGGGGGCATGCTCGGGGGCCGGCTTGCCGGGCGGATACCCTCTGGCCTCCTGCGCGCCCTGGTGGTCTCGATCGGGGCGGTGCTCAGTCTGTACTACTTCCTGAGCAAGTAAGGGGCCAGCGACGGCCTATGGGCCGGGCCTTTCCAGACGCCAGCTCCAGTACTCGATCTCGGGGACTATGCGGTTGAGGAAGTCCTGGGCAAGGCTTGAGGCACGTCCGGCGTCGGGGAAGCTCCAGTACAGGAAATCCGAGTCCGAAAGACGGCAGGAGAGCTCGGTTTCGGAGATGGCCTCGGCCCCTTTTAGCGCTGAGCGGAGCCTCTTGAGGCGGCCCGCCTCGGCCGACAGGAAGGCCGCGACCTCCAACGCGGTATCTTGCGCTGGTGGGCCGTGACGCGGCCGAAGGCGATGGCCGCCGGGGGATCGGCGAGCCTCCTCGCCGAGGAGCCTTGCGGCCGCGCCGAGATCCAGGGGCCTGGCCCCGATGTCCGGCCCCCTTCCCCTTATGTCGTACATCGCGGGACCGGGTCCTCCGCAGGCCTCGCGCATCAGTGCGGCGTAGGAAAGGAGAATCGGGTCGCTCAGTAGCAGCCTGCCGTCGCTCAATGGGGGGCAGGGCGCCTCCTGTGTCCTCGCCCGGAAGGAGGCCGCGTACTGGCCCTGCCAGCGCGACAGGCGGAGCATGCGGGCCTGCTCGGCGCGCAGGGCCGGGCTGCCACGAGCGTGGGTCTTGCCCGCCTCGAAGGAGAAGTCCAGGCCAGTCGCAAACAGGGGACCCGGTGCCAGGCGGCGCGCCAGGTGGACGGCGTGGACCCCGACCGAACCCAGGGGAGGCATCTCGATCCAGGGCAGGCCAAGCCTCGAGCCGAGGGCCGAGACGCGCTCGAGGAAGGGGCTGGCGGCAAGCCTCACGAAACTCAGGTGCTTGGGTCCCCTCACTGCATGGAAGCTTGTTGGGTGGGAGGAGAGATCGGCCGCGAGGGGGATTGTCCTGCCACCCAGGGGAAGGAAATCCGAGAGGTTGTGGATCTGCCCCTCGAGACAGACCACAAGGTCTGGCTCGATGCCGGCTTCCAGCAGAGGCCCAAGGGCCGTGTCGCAGGCGACCACGGCCAGGCTCTCGCGCTGCGCGGCGATGAATGGCATGGCCTCCTCGAGTGAGGGCCCCGCTCCGCAGACCACAAGGCTTCCCTCGAAACGGGGGAAGCCTTGGATGGCAAGGTCGGGAATGGCGGCGAGGTTGTCGAAGATGTTGCGCGCCCAGAGCCTGCCGAAGACCGAGAGGGCTGCCGTGCTCCTCCATGCGGACTCGATGTCGGCCGAGAGGAGGGCGGCGATCCTCCGGTAAAGGGCTGCGTTGAGCGAAGCCGCGCCCGACAGGTCGATCCTCATGCATGAGCGGAAGCGCCCGAGCTCATGGACCCGTCGGACTGCCGCTTGCGGATCCGCCGTCTCCATGAAGGCGACGCGCGGGTCCTCGAGGAGGCCCTCGGGAGCCATTTCCAGGGAGAGGCGGGCGAGCTGGGGGTCGGCCTCGAGGCAGAGGGCCGTGCTGCCAGGGCCGGCTCTCTCGAGCAGTTCGGGAAGGCCGTACCAGAGCAGGGGCGAACAGACAAGGAGAAGGCGGCCCGGGCCGGTATCGGCTGCGAGGGCGGTCCGCCTTGGCAGGCGTGCGGGATCGCGTTCGGAATACAGAGAGCGCCCGCGGTAGCGGACAGAAAGGCCCCCCGGCGTCTGTACGACGTGGGGGGCCTCCTCGCTGCTCATGCCACTGCTTACTGGGCGGCGCTGCCGGCCTGGGCGGGCTTGAAGAGCTTGAAGTAGGTATCCGAGAAGTTGTCCTTGAGCCTCGGGCTCTTCATGACCAGGTCACGAACCTCGATATTGAGCCTCTGCTGGAAGAGGTAGGGGTAGTAGAGCTCGATGCCATTGGCGGCGTCGTCGATGGCCGAGCCCGCCTCCTTGACCTTGAGGACGATGACGTTGTCTCCGAGGACTATCGGATCGGACACTGAGCCCGGGGCGAGGCCGAAGGCAGCCGTGAGGAATTTCTCGCTCCTTGACGCCGCCTCGAGCTCGGGAGCCTTCGTGTTGTTCAGGGTCTTGAATACGGGCACGACCTGGCCGTAGATGGCCACGCTCAGGTCGCCGTAGTTCAGGGGGAAGGGGCCGGCGCTCTTCGCCACGCTGCCCGCCTTCCTGGCGGCCGAGGCGAAGTCGCCCTTTGCTGCTTCGGAGGCGAAGGCCTTCGCCTTCTGGGCGACAGAGTCCTCGATCCTGCCTCGCTCGAAGCGGCCCATGTAGTCGCGCGCCACCTTGAGGGTGGCTGTGTCCTTGAAATCGGGCGCGAGGGCGTCGTCGGCGGCGCGGAAGAAGACCCATGAGTTCGTGGCGGTCTTGAGTACAGCGGAGAGCTCGCCCTTCTTGAGGGAGGCGACCTGCTCAGCCTCCTCCTTCTTGCCGAGGTCGGCGGCGAGGTCGTAGAACCTCACGTCGCCTTCGTCACCGCCCTTGCTCGCGTAGCTGTCCTTGGAATGGCTCTTGGCGGCCTCCTCGAAGGCGATCGCGTTGTCCTGGACCTGCTTGAGGACCTTCTTGGCATCGGCTTCGCTCGAGGAGACGGTGATCCGGGATAGCTTGAGGAGGCGGAAGAGCCCCGCGTTGCCCTTGGCCCAGGCGGCGACCTCGGTGTCGGGGTAGGCCGAGAGGGGGAAGGCCGCGTAGTCGATGGTCCTGGTCTCCTTTGCCATCGACTTCACGAAAGCCGTCTCCTTGGCGCTGGGAGTGAGGCCCAGGACGTCGGAGTAGTATTGCTGGGTGAGGATCTCGTCGTTTAAGTCGGCTCTGACCTGGAGCTTCTCCTCGAGGGAGGCGGAGCGGTACTTCGCCGCGGAGAACTTGCCGTTGTCCTGGAACATCGGCAGCTGGGCGACCCTCTCGTCGAGCCTGGCCTCGGTGACGATGGCGTCGGCCTTCCTCATCTCGCCGAGGATCGCAAGGCGGAGGATGGTCCGCTCAAAGGCGCCGCGCCAGACTTGGAAGCCGAAGAACTGGTAGTTCTCCTGGGTCATGCCCTGCTGGCGCATGCGGTTGTCGAGGTCGGCGACCTGCTGGGCGAAGTAGCTCTTGGGCGTATAGGCGATGCTCATCCCGTCGAACCTGCCGAACTCGATGGCCTGGAAGCCAGAGCCGCCGGAGCTTCCTCCGACCGAGGGCACGAAGACAAAGGCGACGATGACGATGGCGAGCACGATGATGGTCCCGGCGTAGATCCAGGGATTCTTGATGCCCCTCTTGGGCAGATCTGCTTCGCTCTTTGCTGCTCGCCCTGCGGGGGCTTTTGGTGTCTGGGATGCCATGGCTTCCTTCCGTAACTTATGCTCTAGAATGGGGGATACAGTGCATGAACACAAAGGTCCGATTGAACAACCTGAGGGGTCGAACGATAGCACGGCCCTCCAAGGGCTGTCAACGACGGGCTGCCGCCTGGGCCTCTTCCTGGTTCTCGGCCTTGGCGGCGAATGCGTAGCCGTTCTTCGCTCCCCGCTTGATCATATACATGGCCGTGTCGGCCGCGTTGACGAGCTGGTCGATGGTCTCGCCGTCGTCGGGGTAGATGGCGATGCCCATTGAGAGACCTATCCTGCACTCGCTCCCCTCGAACATGACGGGCTCAGCGCAAATCTCGAGGATCTTGGCAGCCGCGGCCTGGACGTGGTTCCTGTCTGCCGCGTTCGAGAGCACCGCGATGAACTCGTCCCCGCCCACGCGGGCCACCGTATCGGAAGCACGCAGGATCGACCTCAGTTTCGCGGCCACAGCGACAAGTGCCCGGTCGCCCGCCATGTGCCCGAGGCGGTCGTTGATGGGCTTGAAATCGTCAAGGTCGATGTAGATGACGCCGACCTTCGTGCCGCTGCGTGAGGCGATGTCGAAGGTCTTCTGCAGGAGCTCGAAGAGCAGGCGGCGGTTCGGGAGGCCCGTGAGCATGTCGTGGTTGGCCAGGTGGGTTATCTTCTGCGCGGCCTTCTCCAGTTTCTTCTTCTCGCCCGAGATCGTCTTGTTCAGGAATTCCAGGCGGTCGTGGATCAGGCTGTTGTCGATCGCGATGGCGACGTAGGGAGCCAGGGCCTCGAGGAGGTTCAGGTGCTTCTCGTTGTACGCGCCCTTCTTGTAGCTCTGGACGGTGAGGACCCCGATGGGCCGGTTCTCGATCATCAGGGGTATGAAGATAAGGGAGGAGGATGGCTCTCCCAGGCTCCGCCTCTCCTTGAGGTAGCGCCTGTACTCCTGCTCCCCGTCGCTCATGACGATCCGCATGCGGTTCTCGATGCTCCAGGCAGCGAAGCTGCGCGCTGGATCATAGGACTGCTCGGTCGAGTGGATCCTCGACTCGCGCTCCATGAGGATGCGCCAGTCGATGCTCTTCTCGTCCGCGTCGTACAGGGCGATGCCGAAGGTCGTCGTGTCCATGTGCCTGGACAGGCTCTCCCTGAGCTTTGACGCGATGGTGTCGAAGTCCAGGCTCGCCGTGATGCTCCGGCCCGTCTCGGCGATGGCGAGTATCTGGCGGTTCGCATCCTCGAGGGCTTCGGTCTTCTCCTTGAGCTCGATGTTTTTGAGCCGGTAGATCTCGGCCTCCTGGCGGCTCTTGTCGACCTCGTACTGGACGGTGATGTTCTTTATCTTCCTGCTCGTGTCCTCGTTGAGGACCTCGTGCTCGTAGCGCGAGAAGCGGCGGTAGTAGTCGAGGGCCGACTTGTGGTCGCCCAGGATCTCGTAGGCCTCGGAAAGCCGTTCGAAGGCGCTGTGCATGAGGGATTTCGCCCCTATGGCCCCGGCCACGTCGAGGGCTATGCGGTAGCTGTCGAGGGCCTCCTCCATGTCGCCCCGCCTCACCTGCAGGGAGCCGAGGTCAAGAAGGACAGCGGAGCGCTGGGCGTCCGATTTGAGGCGCTCGTCGATGGCAAGGGCCTTGAGGTAGTGCTGCTCGGCGAGCTCGTGGCGGTCCGAGGCCTGGGAGATGCGCCCCAGGGAGTGCCAGCACATCGCCTCGATCATGAGCTCCCCCGAGGCCTTCGCTATGTCGAGGGCCTTTTCCGTGAACTCCCGGGCCAGCGGCCAGTTCTCCATCCTGTGGAAGGTGGTCCCGATGTTGAGCAGCACGTTGGAGACGAGCTCGGTCTCACCGTCGTCGGGGACGGTCTCGTAGGCGCGCAGGAAGTAGTCGAGGGCCTCCTTGAGCTCCCCGAGGTCGAGGCATATCTCCCCGATGTTGCTTAAGGTGACGGCCTCGCGGATCCTGTTGCCGCTTCGCCGCGCCTCTTCGAGGCTGCGCGTGTAGTAGTCCATGGCCCGATCGTAGCGCGCCATGGAGTAGTAGACGACGCCGAGCGCGTTGAGCGCCTTCATCACTCCGACCTTGTCGCCAAGTTGGGTGAAGCGGTCGAGGGCCTTCTGGATGGACTCGATCGCCGGTCCCGAGCGCGTGAGGTAGTGCTCGCACCAGCCGACATTGAGGCTGGCCTCGGCGAGGCCCTCGGAGTACTGCTCCTCGTCGGCGGCGGCGTAGGCCGCCTCGGCTATCGAGAGGGCCTGTTCGGGGGCAGAGAGCATGCTGTCCCAGGCGCGCCGGTTGAGCTCGTCTATCCGCTCGTTCCTGTCGCTCACGAGGCCTCCATCACGCACACGCGCTCGCGGCCTTCGGCAGGCTGCCAGCGCCCCCGGCGCGCGTATTCGAAGGGCCGGAAGTTGGCCTTGTAGTCCATCTTGGGAGAGCCGGGAATCCAGAATCCGAGGTAGTAGAAGGTCCTGCCGGAGGCGTCAACCAGGGAGAGCTCCCTGGCCAGGGCGAGCTCACGGAGCACCGACCAGACTCCCAGGCTCCGCTTGCGCTCACAGGGATCGAAAGCGAAGTAGACCGAGGATATGCCGCCGGGCAGGATGTCGACATATCCCGTGGCGATGAGGGGACCGTCCCTCCCGAGGCGGTAGTCGCTGATCATCGTCGTGGAAAGGGGGCTCTCCAGCAGGAAGGAGGAGTAGGCTGCCCTGGCGAAGGAGGCAGGCACCTCGCTCTCGCCGTGCTGGAAATTGATGTAGCGCCGGTACAGGGCATAGCGCTCCTCGGAGAAGACGGCGGGTGACAGGTTGACCTCGACCTCGGCGTTGAGGCGCTGAAGCCTCCTTTGGGACTTGCTCGCGACGAAGCTGTCGGCGTCGAGGCGGATCGGGATGCAGGAATCGCAGCCTGTGCAGGCAGTCCTGTAGAAGCTGTGTCCGCTCCTTCTCCAGCCCTCGGCGAGCATGGCCTCGTAGATGGCTGGATCAAAGGCCGTCGCGGTGAATTCGCGCACGTGCCATGACCTGCCCTCGATGTAGGGGCAATTTCCGTAGTCCGCTTCCCGGAAGACTGGCGCCATCCTGTGCCGCTACGCGAAGTCGCTAGGCAGTTCGTCTGTCTGGACGAAGGAGGGCTCGACGGCGTTGAGGTATTCCAGGGCCTCCTGGGCCACGCTTTGGGAATGCTCGTACCATATCGAATATAGCTCGTTGCCGACGACGCCGGGGGAAGGGGCCCCCTCGATGTCGGCGATGAGTTGCTTGAGGATGGAGAGACCCCGTTCGTCCATCGCGGCTCCTTAAAGCGGAAGTTCGGTGACGCGGGTGCCTTCCCTGGCACGACGCAGCAATTGTACATCGCTTGCATGGGAAATCAAGACGGCCGAGCCCTTTCCGTATGCCTCGGCGAGCCTCGCTGCGGCTTTCGCGAGGTCGGCGGGCCTGACGGCGAGGAGGGCGTCCCGTTTTGTCTGCCGAAGCTCGTCGCTGATGCCGTAGAGTTCCCGCTTGAAGTCGGCCAGGCCCTTTTCCTCGGGCAGCATCGGCCTCAGGTCGCGGCCGACCGAGCCTATGGCGGCTTCCTCGACTTCCCCAGAGCGGGCTCCGCCGGCTATGCCCCCGAGGGCCTCGGCGAAGAAGGAGAGGGAGTCCACCGGCCTTGGGTCGCGGTAGGAGCTGAAGGTGAAGACGCCTTCCATGCCGTCTGCCGAGGCGAAGGCGCCATAGGCCCCCCGCTTTACCCGTATCTCCTCCCAGAGGGGCCCCGTGGTGAGCAGATGGGCGAGGATGGTCTCATGGGCGTATTCGGCCGAGCCAAGCAGGGAGCCCTTGCAGGCACCGGCGCTGAATCCCACCTGGGCCGATACCGAGAAGGCCTCGTTCAGGATCGGAGAAGGGGGATTGGGGACAGCCTCGTATCCGGCTGCCGGGGCCTCGCGGAGGGATTCCGGCAGGGCCTTTTCGAGGGCGGCTATCGCAGAGTCGAGATGGGCCTGCTCTCCCGTAAGGCCGAGCCTGAGGCCCTGCCGGGTGAAGAGGCCGGCGCCGAGGGCTGCGAGGGTCGCGGCGAGGGCTTCCTTGGGCTCGGTCTTCCGCGACATGAGGAACTCAAGCTGGCTTGGCCCACGCCAGAGCTCCTCGGCGGCCAGGGCCTCGGAGAAGGAGGCCTGGGCCCTGGCCTGGGCGAAGGCATGGCCCGAGGGGACGATGGCGGCGGTGACATCGTTTCGCAGCTCGGCGTAGAGGTCGGCGACGCGCTCAAGGTCGCCATAGTGGGCCCGGCCAAGCAGGCCAAGGGCGAGCTCGAGGGCCTCCGGGAACTTCTCGGCCAGGGCCTTGAGGCGGAAGACGGCGAAGGACAGGGGAGCCCCTCCCCCCTGCATGGGCGTTCCCGAATTGAGCATGGCCCCGAAGCCCCCGGCCTTCCTGGCGAGGAGCTCGGCCATCTCGTCGTAGGGGGTACCGGGTATCCCCGCCCCGGTGACAAATCGTGTGAGGAGGGGGAGCCAGGGGTAGAGACCCCTGGGAAGGCCATCGAGGGGGAAGGCGAGCTCGAGATAGACGATGCCGTTGGTGAACAGGGGATGGAGGCTGGCCGGCCTTCCCGCGATCCGGGCGGTGACCCGCGGGATCTTTTCCACAATGCGCGGTATATCGGCAAGGGCCAGGCGGGGGAGCTTGGCGATGGCCTCTGCCGAGTCCGGCCTGCCCTGGGCCGCCGCGAGCTCGCTGGCCCTCTCCCTGAGGGCGAGGCGCTGGGCGCCGTCAAGGCTCGAGGCCTGGGCGGCGAGGGCGGCGCTCCGATGGGCCTTGTTCTTCTCGAGGAGGCCGGGATCGGGGTAGACGGTGACCGTGCTCCGGTGTCTGTTCCCGACGATGTAGCGCTCGGCGAGCTCTTCGAGGTAGCGAGGCTCGGTGGCGAGCCTCGCCATGAAGCCCTGCATCGCCGACTCGAAGGAGAGGGTCGCCTCGGGACCCGCCCCGTGGAGCCAGCCCCGCGCGGCCCTGTTGAAGAGGCGGAGCCCGTAGGCTCCCGAGCCGCGGCGTATCTCGCGGTTGGCGAAGGCCACCGAGTGGAGGGCCGCCTCGAGGCTCTCCTTCCTGATGCCGTCCCGTACCAGGCCGCCGACCGCATCGAGGATCAGTTCCTCGACCTTCGCCTCGTCTCCGCGCTTTGTGCCCCGCAGGCCAGCGGAGAAGAGGATCTGGCGGAAGCTCGTGTCGAGGCCGCACTGGGGCGAGAGGTCCTCGCCGAGTTCTGAATCCCTGAGGGCCTTGGCGAGGGGAGCCCCGTCGTTTCCAAGGAGGATCTCAGAGAGCAGCTCGAGGGCGAGGGCCTCCACCCCATCGGTCACGGGGACGGTGAGCCAGTTCACGACGATCGAGGTCGCGGAGTCGGCTCCCTCGGCGATGGGATAGGGGACCTCGATCCGCCGGGGGGGGCCTGAGAGGGGACTCTGCAGCGGTATCTCGCTGTCGACCTTCCTCGCCTCGAACTGGGAGAGGAAGTTCCTGTCGAGGAAATCGAGCTGGCGGGCCGTGTCGATGTCGCCGTAGAGAAAGATGCGGCAGTTCGAGGGATGGTAATGGTCGGTCCAAAAGGCCTTGAAATCGGCGTAGCTCAAGGAGGGGATCGCCTCGGGGTCCCCGCCGGAGTCGAAGGAGTAGGGATGGCCGGGGGAGAAGAGGCTCGTGTAGGAGGCCGTCGCGGCCAGCGACTCTGAGGATGAATAGTCCCCGCGCATCTCGTTGTAGACCACACCCTTGATCTCGAGCTCCCCGCCATCAGACAGCTCGAGGTGGTGGGCTTCCTGGAGAAAGGTCTCCTCGGTGAGCAGGGGGTGGAAGACCGCATCGCCGTAGACATCGAGGAGGTTGAAATAGTCGGCCTCGACGGCGCTCGCGGCCGGGTAGACTGTCTTGTCTGGATAGGTGAAGGCGTTCATGAAGGTGGCGAGACTCCGCCTGGCCATGACAAGGAAGGAGTCCTTGACCGGGAAGCGCTCCGAGCCGCAGAGGACGGAGTGCTCGACGATGTGGGCCACGCCCGTCGAATTCCTCGGCCCCGTGCGGAACATGAAGGCGAAAACATTCTCCTCGTCCTCGGAGACAAGGCGGTATACCTCGCAGCCGGTCTTCTTGTGCCTAAGCAGGATGCCGCGCGAGCGGTATTCGCCCAGCTCGCTTTCTGAAAGGGTCTCAAAAGCTGAATGGTGGGAAGTCATTGGAAGAAGATGGCTAGGACAGGCTCGAGCGTCAAGGTATAGTCCCGCCATGGGCATCGTGACAAAGACGGGTGATGGCGGGATGACGGGTCTCATGACGGGCGAGAGAGTCTGGAAGGACGATCTCAGGGTGGAAGCCTATGGAACGGTGGACGAACTGTCCTCCCTCCTCGGCCTGGCGAAGCATTCCGCGAAGGTCGAAGAGGTCCGTGCCCTCGTCGAGGGCATCCAGAAGGACCTTCTCAGGCTTTCCTCTGAGCTTGCCTCGAGGGGAAAGCCCTTCGGAAGGCCCATCAGGACAGATGACGCCGAGAGGCTCTCATCCATGGTGGAGGGCCTGGAAAAGCGGATCCCCCTGTGCGGATTCGTCATCCTGGGCATGACGGAGGCCTCTGCCCGCCTCGACGTCGCCAGGGCAGTCTGCAGGCGCGCCGAGCGCCGCCTCGTCTCCCTTGCCCGGGCCGAGGAGCTCTCGCCCTCGGTCGGGATCTATCTCAACAGGCTCTCCGATCTGCTGTTCATGCTTGCAAGGGTGGAGGAGGAAGCCATGGGCGCCCTCTGCTACGCCTAGACCAGGATGGCAAGGGCGCGAACTGGGGAGCCATCGGCATCCTCGATCGCGAGGGGTGCGCAGCAGAAGAGGAAGCCCTCGCTTGGCAGCTCCTCGAGGGACCTGAGGTTTTCCACGATCACCATGTTCGCCGCGAAAAGGACGCCATGGTTGGGGAAGTCCCGGGTATCCACGGGGTCGACCGAGATCGCGTCCACGCCTATGCCCTTGAGGCCGAGGCCAGCCAGCCACTGCGCGGCCTCGCGCGAGAGCACCGGGAAGGCGGAGAAATAGCCCTTTTTGCCCCAGCGGTCCGACCAGCCGGTCATCAAGAGGAGGAAGTCGCTGCCGGCGATCATGCCCTCGTGTCTGGCGAGCTCGGTTTTCCCGATGCTGCCGCCCTGGAGGCCGCGGAGGTCGACCACGGCCGCCCTGCCCACAAAGTGGGCTGCGGGAAGGGCGTCGAGGGTCGCTGCACCCTCGACCATGTGGGCAGGGGCATCGATGTGGGTTCCCGTGTGGGAGAACATCGTGATCAGCTTCTCGGCGAAGCCCTCGTCCCGGATCGTGGTTGCCTGGCTTATCCTGGGGGGCTCGGTGCCCGGATAGACGGGCATCGATTCGGAAATCCTTTGGCTGAGGTCGATGATCCTCATGTCAGTCGACCATCTCGTCTTCGCCGTCAAGGACCAGCTCGCCCTCTTCCCAGGAGTGCTTGAGGTAGGCGAGGAATTCCTGGGCG
Source organism: Spirochaetaceae bacterium (assembly GCA_025356015.1). Classification (GTDB taxonomy): domain Bacteria; phylum Spirochaetota; class Spirochaetia; order Treponematales; family Rectinemataceae; genus JANXYO01. The sequence goes on along the minus strand of JANXYO010000014.1, from coordinate 23,724 downwards.
GCCTCGTCTGCGTCCTCGCGCCGGACCGCGCCGAGGATCGTGTACTCCTCGACGATCAGGGCCCTGCGGTTCGAGGACACGTTCTTGAGGACCTTTTCCTTGAAGTCATCGGCCCTTCCCTTGAGCAGGAGGGCTATGTCCCTGTCCTGGAAGTCGCGGAGGGCTTTCTGGAGGCCACGGTCGGCGGCGCGCAGAACGTCGTCCAGGGTGAACAGGCGGTCGCGGACGTTTTTCGAGAGCTCGGGGCTATCCTCGGCGAGGTCCTGGAGGACCTTGGCCTCAAGCCGCGGATTGACGTGGCGGAGGATGCCGGCGAGGGCGGCCCTGCCGTCCACCTCCTCGGAGGACACGCTGCCGATCTTCCTGATCCTTTCCTTCAAGCCCTCCTCGACCTGGCGCAGGACATCGGGGCTCACCTTCTCGAGGCGGGCGATGCGCTTCACCAGTTCCACCCTCAGCTCCGGCTGGAGACGCTCAAGGAGGGCCGAGGCCCGCTTGGGCTCCATGTAGGGGAGGATGACGGCCAGGACCTGGGGCGATTCGTCCTTCACGATGAGGTGGAGGTCCTTGGGCTCGAAATCATTGAGGAAGCGGAAGGGCCTCAAGGTGTCGGGGGCGGCCCGCCGCAGCAGGGCGCGGGCCCGCTCGGGACCGAAGGCGGCGGTGAGCATCTTCTCGGCGGTCTCGGGGCCTCCTTCGACGGCCCAGCCCTTTGTCTTCACGAGCCAGCCGAACTCGGCCAGGACCTCGTTCGCCTCGATGGCGTCGATGCTCTTTATCTTGAGGATTTCCTTGGAGACGGCCTCGATCTCATCGGCGCCAAGGTGGGCGAGGACCTTTGAGGCCTCCTCGGTCCCGAGGAGGAGGAGAAACTTGGCCGCCCTCGCGACCCCGCTCTCGGCACCGACCTTGAGCAGGGCCTCGGCCTCGCGTTCGGCGGCGGCCACGGCATCGCCTAGGGAGTAGGGGGCCTTGTCCTGTTTTGCGGGGGCCTGCTTGGCCGGGCCCTGTTTGTGCGCTCTGGCGGGCGGTCTTCCGGACAGGGGCTGCTTGGGTGACTGGGCCCCGGGCCGCGTCCCCCGCGCCTTCTCGCCTTCCCCCGCAGGGCCTCCCGCGCCATAGGCCTTGTCCAGCCTGTCCTTCATGCTCATGGACCGAATGCTACCCGAGGCGCTTGGGCCCGGTCAATGATCCGCTAGGGTTTCTGGAGCTGGCGCTTGGCCCACTCGAGGCGGCGCTGGTACTCAAGCTCCATGATCTGCATGAGGGGGAGGGGCCGGCTACGAAGGGGAGGGAGGGAGTGGCCTTCGGCATCGACGATGGAGAGACCCCCATCCCCGATGGCGGCGGCGAGCTCGCTCCCCTGCCTCGATCCAGGCTCGAGGCAGGGCAGGAGGCTCCCGAGGGCCTTCGCGGCTTCCCTGATGCCCTTCCCGACCAGATCGAGATAGGAATCCCTCCTCTCGGGACCGAGGCCTGCGGGATCATCCCAGCCGGCGTTTTTCAGGTTGAGGACATCAAGCCCCTCGGGGAGGCGATCGGGGTAGACGAGGCAGACGCTTCGCGGCCCGGCCCTGTCGTCGAGATAGCCGAACCAGTCCTTGCGCTCGGGATTGAGGGCGGTGATAGCCGGGTTGGTGATCCGGTAAAAGTAGCGCCCATCGAGGAGGGCATTTTCGACCCGCTTCTCAAGCAGGAAGTCGCTGCCCGTCGAGCGGGGAAAGGCAGAGCGCAGGCCGGCGCTCCACAGGGCGACAAAGAGGGCGTCCCTTGCACAGTCCAATTCCGGCAGGGAGCGGGAAGGGGCGAGCAGGTCCTCGTCGAGCCCGAGGAGCTCGGCTATGTCGTAGTCTGCCGGGGCAAGGCCGAGGGCCCTGCCCAGGTAACCCACGTCGAGCAATCGTTCCAGGAAGGGATGGCAGGACCGGAAGCGCTCCGTGCCCGGGACTGCGGGATCCTGCCAGCCGGAAAAGTAGACGATGAAGGGATGGGTCGCGCGATCGAGGGCAGCGTGGGTCGCGAGGCCGAGGATGTAGGCTTCGGCTTCCCCTCTGGCATGGCTGCGCACCGCGGGAAGGGATGCCACGGCGCCCGCGACGAGGCGGCCATAGCTCCTCCTGTGGGCGAGGGCACCGTAATGCAGGCCCGAAGGCTTGGTGCGCTGGTTGTGGTAGAAGATGTCAGGACCCTGGCAGCCGAGCCTGAAGGCAGGACCGTGCTCGGAAAGACGTGCCTGGGCCTCATCGGGCATCGCCTCTCGGAGCGCCGCCTCCCCTGCGATGATGTGCGTGATCTGACCTGCCATCCCGTTATAGTACTGCCCGGGACCCTCATCCATCTATGCGGCCCCTTCACCTCCCGCAATATTTACGCTTGCCTTCCTTTCGGGTATATTTCTGGCATCGGCACAGGGCCAATCCTGGCCGCGTTCCTTGGTTCTGGAGGTGCGGTATGAAACTCTACAGTCGGGGGCAGGTCATCCTGGTCGCTTTTGGCGGCATAATCCTCGCCCTGCTGTTCGCCTTTGGGCTCGGCATCCTTCGTCCCGTCCTTGGGTCCCAGCCCCCTGCCCAGGACGCGTCGGCCCTAGCCACGGGCCTCGCCTCCCCCTCCCCCGATCCGAGGCTCCACAAGGCCGAGGTGGCCGCCGAGTACACCCAGGACGAGCGCGAGAACATAGACGTATACGAGCGCCTGAACGAGGGAGTCGTCAACATCACGACCGAGGTGGTCGCGATGAACTGGTTCCTCGAGCCTGTCCCCCAGGAGGGCGGCACCGGTTCGGGTTCCATCATCGACTCACGCGGCTATGTCCTGACGAACAACCACGTAGTCAAGGGCGCCTACAAGCTCTATGTGAACCTGGCAGACGGCAGCCGCTACGAGGCCAAGGTCGTCGGCGTAGATCCCGAAAACGACATGGCCGTGATCAAGTTCGATGCCCCCAAGAACGCCCGCCTCACCGTCATACCCTATGGTGACTCCACGGGGCTCAGGGTCGGCCAGAAGGTCCTCGCTATCGGAAACCCCTTTGGCTTCGACCGCACCCTCACCAGGGGCATAGTCTCAAGCCTCGGCCGGCCGATCAAGGAAAGCGACACCAACATTATCCGCAACATGATCCAGACCGATGCCTCGATCAACCCCGGCAATTCCGGGGGCCCCCTGCTCAACGCGCGCGGCGAGATGATAGGCGTGAACACCATGATCTACAGCCCCTCGGGTGCCTCGGTCGGGATCGGCTTCGCGGTGCCAGTCAACACCGCCAAGCGCGTGGTCCCCGACCTCATCAGGGACGGCATGGTAAGGAGGGGCTGGGTGGACGTGGAGACCATACAGCTCTTCCCCGACCTGATCGACTACATGAAGCAGAACGGCTACCCCGTGCCGGTGAGCGCCGGTCTCCTGGTCTCCCAGGCAAGCCGCGGGGGAAATGCCGACAGGGCTGGCATCAGGGGCGGGGACACGGCGGTCCGCTACGGAAGGTCGACCTTCAACGTCGGCGGCGATATCATCGTCTCGGTGAATGGCATGAAGACGGCGACCATCGCCGAGTTCTACTCGGCCCTCGAGACCACGAAGCCCGGGCAGAAGGTCACGGTCGAATACTGGCACGGCTCGAAGAAGCTCAGCGTGGAGCTCGCCCTCTCGACCAGGTCAAGGACAGACAACGGCCAGTGAGCCGGCGGCCGGCCTCCCTGTGCCCCGATAAAGGAAGAGCTTGAAACCATTCAAAGTCGTCGCGCCCTATGGGCCCGCGGGGGGACTGCACGTCGCCGAAGGCGACGCATGCGATCAACCTCCCTGCAGTTACCCCGCGGCGCTTGCGCAACCGAGGTCGACATGAAGCCTTTCAAAGTCGTCGCGCCGTATGGGCCCGCGGGGGACCAGGCCCAGGCAATCGAAGCCCTCGTCTCGGGCGTGGCCGAGGGCCTGCGCTGGCAGACCCTCAAGGGGGTCACGGGCTCTGGAAAGACCTTCACGATGGCCAAGGTCATCGAAGGCCTCCAGATGCCTGCCCTCATCGTCTCGCACAACAAGACCCTCTCGGCCCAGCTCTACCGCGAGTTCAAGACCTTCTTTCCCGAGAACGCCGTCGAGTACTTCGTCTCCTACTACGACTACTACCAGCCCGAGGCCTATGTCCCCTCGAGGGACCTGTACATCGAGAAGGACTCGAACATAAACGCCGAGATAGACCGCATGCGCCTCTCGGCGACGGCCGCCCTCATGGAACGCCGCGACGTGATCATCGTGGCCACTGTCTCCTGCATCTATGGCCTGGGCTCCCCCGACCTCTACAAGGAGATGAGGCTCTATGTCGACCGCGGCTCGACGATCGACCTCGAGGCGGTGAAGCGCAAGCTGGTCGCCCTCCAGTACGAGCGCAACGACATGGTCCTCGAGCGCGGGCGCTTTCGGGTCAGGGGCGACGTCCTCGAGATCTATCCCGCCTACCTCCAGGAGGCCTACAGGATCGAGCTCGATTACGACACCGTGACCCGGATCAGGAAGTTCGACACGATCTCCGGGGCGGCGGGCGACGAGCTCGACGAGGCCGTCATCTACCCGGCCAAACACTTCGTCATGCCCGAGGACCAGGTGCGCAACGCCGTGGGCAGGATCCGTGCCGAGCTCGACGAGCGCTACGAGAACCTCATGGCGGCCAACAAGCTGGTCGAGGCGCAGAGGCTCAAGAGCCGCACCGAGTACGACCTCGAGATGCTCGAGGAGATGGGTTACTGTTCGGGGATCGAGAACTACTCGGCACCCCTCGCCGGCCGTTCGCCCGGGGAGCGTCCGGGCGTCCTCATCGACTACTTCCCGAAGGACTTCCTCACCTTCGTCGACGAGTCCCATGTCACCCTGCCCCAGGTCGGGGCGATGTTCGCCGGGGACAGAAGCCGCAAGACGACCCTAGTGGACTACGGCTTCCGCCTGCCGAGCGCGAAGGACAACCGCCCCTTGAAGTACGAGGAGTTCCTCTCGGTGATCGACAAGGTCATCTGCGTCTCGGCGACGCCCCAGGCCGAGGAGCTGTCGAAGTCGGACCGGGTCGCCGAGCAGGTGATAAGGCCCACGGGCCTTGTCGATCCCGAGATCGAGGTGCGGCCATCAGAGGGCCAGATGGAGGACATCTACGCCGAGGTGCGCAAGCGCATCGCCCTGAACGAGCGCTGTCTCATCCTCACACTCACCAAGAGGATGGCCGAGGAGCTGTCGGAGTACCTTTCCGGCCTGGGCCTCAAGGTCCGCTACATCCACTCCGAGGTGGAGACCATCGAGCGGGTCGAGATACTCAAGCAGCTGCGCATGGGCGACTATGATGTCCTTGTGGGCATCAACCTCCTCCGCGAGGGTATCGATCTCCCCGAGGTCTCCTTCATCGCCATCCTCGACGCCGACAAGATAGGCTTCCTGCGATCGGCAACGAGCCTCATCCAGATCATCGGGCGCGCGGCGCGCAACGCGGCTGGCACAGTCGTCATGTACGCCGACCGGATGTCCACTGCCATGGTCACGGCGATAGAGGAGACGACCAGGAGGCGGGAGAGGCAGGTGGCCTACAACCTGGCGAACGGGATCACTCCCATCACGATAAGCAAGGCCATCGAGGACATCCTCGAGCGCCACCGCGAGGAGAGGATCGAGGACGCCTCGGGCGAGATCGAGCTGCTCAAGAAGACCCACAACCTCCTAGTGCCCGACCAGAAGAAGTCCCTGCTCAAGGCCCTCGAGTCCCAGATGCTCGAGCACGCGAAGAACCTCGAGTTCGAGCAGGCGGCCATCCTCCGGGACGAGATCGAGAGAATCAAGAAAGGCGAGGACTAAAACCATGTCGCTCATCGCGCCGCGCTACCGCGGCATCTACCTGGCCCTGTTTTGCCTGTTCGCGCTCTTTGGCATCTCGATGACAGTGATAGGGGCCTCCCTGCCGAAGATCCTCACGGAGTTCGGCTGGAACTACGCGACGGCCGGCGCCGTGATAGCCTCGGGCTCGGTGGCCTACTTCCTCTCGAGCATGGCCGCAGGCCCTGTCCTGAGGCGCTTTGGCCCGAAGCGCGCCGTGCTCTCTGGCCTCGTGGCATGCATTCTGGGCTCGGCCTTCTTCGCGGCGACTCCGTCGCCCATCGCCAACCTCCTCTTGAACGCCCTAATCGGAAGCGGCCAGGGCTTTATCGAGATTGTCGTCAACTGGTCGGTCTTGAGGATGGACGAGAAGGGCTCGGGCCGGGCCATGAACCTCATGCACGGCTCCTTCGCGATAGGGGCCGTCGCCGGACCGATGGCCGTGGGCATCCTGATCTCCGCGGGTCTGCGCTGGGCCCTCCTATACCGGGCCATCGCCCTTGTCTTTGTCCTCCTGGCCATCGTCGTAGCCTTCCTGCCCTTCTCCCGCCTGGGCCGCGAGGAGCCCGGCCATCGCCAGAGGAACAAGGTGGCTGTGCTCGCCAAACAGCCCCTGTACTGGCTTGGCTTTGTAACCCTCCTGGTCTATGTCGGGGCCGAGCTGGGCGTGTCGACCTGGGTGGCGGAATTCTTTGTAAAGGTCTTCCTCGCCAACCCTGCCCTTGGCTCATTCATGGTTTCCCTGTTCTGGATCGGACTTCTCGCCGGGAGGTTCGGGGCACCGGCCCTGTACAGGGGGAAGCAGCAGGTCCTCCTCGTGGCCTGCTCCCTCCTCCTCGCCATCTGCGTCATCGCCCTCGCCGTTCTTGGCTATCTCCAGACGGGGGGGCCTGCCTCGATCGCCGCGGCCGTCGCCCTGGTCTTCCTATCGGGTCTCGGCTGCTCCGTCGTCTATCCGATCGCCGTGTCCCTCGTGGGGGCGAGCTTCCCTGGCGCCCAGTCCGGTGCGGTCTCCTTCGCCGTCGCCGGGGGCGGGCTCGGCGTCTTCGTGTTCCCCTACCTCATGTCCTGGATATCCCAGACCTGGGGCCTCCGCGCCGGCTTCATGAGCTACGCCGTCGTCGCCGCGGTCACGGCCGTCTCGAGCATCGCCCTCGTCGCCGCCTTCGACAAGGAACGCCTCGCGCGCGGCCTGGAACACTGATCGCCTACCGCGCGGGGCCGCGCGATTTCGACCCGATCCTGCCGCCGAAGACATTGATCATCACCCCGGCGAGCACAAGGCATGCACCCGCGGCCTGTGAAGCCTCGATCCGCTCGCCCAAGACCAGGGAGGCCGAGGCGAGGGCGAAGACCGGCACCATAAGCGAGAACGGAGCGATCCGTCCCGCCCCGTGTCGCATGATCAGGTGGTTCCAAAGGCCGTAGCCGAGCAGGGTCGAGAAGACGACGAGGTAGGCGAGGGCGGCCACCGTGAGAGGCAGGAGTTGTGCGAAGGCGGTGACCGTCGCGCGGGGCCCCTCCACCAGCAGGGACAGGCAGGCGAGGGGAAGGGGGGAGAAGAGGCTGGACCAGACCATGAGGGCGAGAGCTCCCGTTCCCGGCATCCTCCGCGCGGCGATGTTCGCGCCCGCCCAGCCAAGGCCGGCCGCGAGGACCATGAGGAGGAGGGGAAGGCTCATGCCCCCGCCGCCGCCCGATGAGATGGCGAAGGTCGCCAGGCCCAGAGCGGCCACGATCATGCCCGCCACGTTGTGCCTGTGGAGCCTCTCCTTGAGGAGGGCGGCGGCGAGTATGGCGGTGAAAAAGGCCTGGGACTGGAGGAGGATCGATGAGAGGCCGGTGGGGGCCCCGAGCTTGATGGCCGTGAAGAGGAAGCCGAATTCGCCCACCCCGAGCAGGAGCCCGTAGCTTGCCAGGGCCGGCAGGGATGCAGCCGGGCGCTTGACAAAGAAGACAGCGGGTAAGGCGCAAAAGAGGAAACGAAGTGCCGCGAGCATGAGGGGCGGCATGCCCGAGACACCGACCTTTATCACGACAAAGTTAAAGCCCCAGAGGGCCGATATGAGTACTGCCGCGGCGGTCGCCGAGGCGGGGAGCTTCGAAAGGGAGCTTGGGCGGTTCATCGCGGGATTGTAGTCCCGGGCGCTCGCCTGAGTAAATGGCCAGAGCGCCCGCCGGCAGAGGGGCGCCATAGCAAAGGGCCGCCTCGAAAGGCGGCCCTTGTGCCAAGTAGGCGAAACTTGATCCTAGACGCCCAGGTAGGCCTCGCGCACCCTTGGGTCGGCGGCGATCTTCTTGGCGGTTCCGGAGATCGTCGTGTAGCCGACCTCGAGCACGTAGGCGAAGTCGGCGATGTCGAGGGCCTCCGAGGCGTTCTGCTCGACGAGGAGGACTGTCGTGCCCATCTTGTTGATCTCCACGATCTTGCCGAAGATCTCGTCCACGAGGACAGGCGCGAGGCCCATCGAGGGCTCGTCGAGCAGGAGGAGGTCGCCGCCCGTGACGATGGCGCGGCCGACCGCGAGCATCTGCTGCTCCCCTCCGGAGAGGGTGCCGCCGAGCTGGCCCACTCGTTCCTTGATGCGGGGGAAGAAGTGGAAGACCTCCTCCATGCGCTTGGCGACTTCCTTCTTGTCCTTGAGGGTCCAGCCCGCAAGCTCGAGGTTCTCGCGAACCGTGAGGGTGGGGAATATGCGCCGGCCTTCGGGCACGTGGGAGATGCCAAGGGGCACGAGCCTGTGGGCGTCGCTCCCCGTGATGTCCTGGCCCTTGAAGGTGACGCTGCCGCCCGATGGCTTCTCGAGGCCGCTCACGGCGCGCAGGGTCGTGGTCTTGCCCGCCCCGTTGGCGCCGATGAGGGTCACGATCTTGCCGGCGGGCACCTCGAAGGAAACGTCCTTTATGGCCTCTATCTTACCGAAGGTGACTTTGAGGTTCTTGACGACCAGCATTACGCGCCCCTTTTGCCAAGATAGGCTTCGAGGACCTTCGGGTCCTTGCCCACGGCCTCGGGCAGACCCTCGGCGATGGTCTCGCCGAAGTCGATGACCTTGATTCGCTCGCAGATGCCCATGACGACCTTCATGTGGTGCTCGATGAGGAACACCGTCACCTTGAACTCGTTGCGGACGCGCACGATGAGTTCCATGAGGTCGGCGACCTCCTTGGGGTTCATGCCCGCGGCCGGCTCGTCGAGGAGGACGAGCTTGGGCCTGGTGGCCAGGGCCCGCGCGATCTCGAGGCGGCGCAGCTCGCCGTAGGGGAGGTTCTTGGCCTTTTCCTCGGAACGGTCCTCGAGGTGCATTATCTCGAGCAGATGCATGGCCTCCTGGCGGATCGCCTTCTCCTCGGCCTTGAAGCCCGGGAGCCTGAGCAGGGAGGACGCCAGGCTGGAGCGCACCGTGAAGTGCCGCGCCACCCTGATGTTGTCGATGACCGAGAGGTTCGAGAAGATGCGCAGGTTCTGGAAGGTCCGCGCGATGCCGCGGTGGACGATCTTGTAGGGTTTCATGCCCTTGATCTCGCTGCCGTCAAAGGTGATGGAGCCCTCGGTTGGCGTGTAGATCCCGGTGATGAGGTTGAAGGTCGTGGTCTTGCCCGAGCCGTTGGGGCCGATCAGGCCGTAGATCACTCCCTCGGGAACCTCGAAGTCGAAGTTGGAGACCGCCTTGAGGCCGCCGAAGTAGTGGGACATGCCCTTGATCTTGAGGAGGGCGTCGCTCATTTCGTTTCCTCCGCGATGATGAGGATCTTGGCTTCCCTCATGCCCATGAGGCCTTCCGTGCGGAAGAGCATGATGAGGATCAGGAGGATGGCGTAGATGACCATCGTCCATTCGGTTCCCACAGGGAGCCCGACCGTGTCCTTGAGCCAGTCGATGCCGACGCGCAGGCCTTCCGTGAGGAAGGTCAGGGTGAAGGCGGCGATGACCGAGCCCGTCAGGGAGCCCATTCCGCCCGCGTAGACCATGATGAGTACCAGGGCCGAGGCGTAGAAGCCGTACTGGGTCGGGTGGGCGATCTGAAGCAGGTGGGCCAGGAGGCCGCCGGCAACGCCCGCGAAGAAGGCGCCGATGATGAAGCCCAGCACCTTGTAGCGCGTGGTGTCGACCCCCGCCAGTTCGGCCGCCAGCTCGTTCTCCCTGATGGAGAGCATCGCGCGCCCGTGGGAGGACTGCACGAGGTTGCGCAGGATCGCGATGGTCAGGAAGGCGAAGGCGACGATCACCGTGAAGTTCGAGAACTTGGGGATGCCGAGGAGGCCGCGGGGGCCGCCGACGGCGTCGATGTTGTTGAGGATCGTCCTTATGATCTCGCCGAAGCCGAGGGTCATGATCGCGAGGTAGTCGCCCTTGAGCCGCAGCGAGGGGAAGCCGATCAGGAATCCCACAAAGCCTGCCGCAAGGCCGCCGATCACGATGGCCACCACGAAGATCCCGTTTCCGGCGAGGGTGTCGGGAGAGAGCTTGAAGATGAGGGTGGTGATCGAGCCGGAGACGTAGGCGCCGACAGCGGCGAAGCCCATGTGGCCGAGGGAGAACTGCCCCGTGATGCCGTTGATGAGATTGAGGCTCACCGCGAGGATCACGAAGATCAGGGAGCGGTTGATGATGATCATGAAGTAGCCGTTAAGGATGCCAGTGGCATTGAGGATCGAGACGACCGCCCAGAAGGCGGCGGTGGCGATCAGCATGCGCGGAAGCTTGAGGTTGCCCATGCCACTCTCCCTAGATCTTGTCGGCGACTTTTTCGCCGAGTATGCCGGTCGGCCTCACGAGGAGGACGAGGATGAGAATTACGAAGGCTATCCCCTCGCCGAGGAGGGAGTTATATGCGTTTGCGAATGTTTCGGCCAGGCCCATGATGTAGGCGCCGAGCACTGCTCCGGGAACATTGCCGATTCCGCCCAGGACGGCGGCGATGAAGGCCTTGAGGCCCGGCAGGATTCCCATGTAAGGCTGGATGCGTGGGTAGGTCATGCCGGCGAGGAGGCCGGCCGCTCCGGCGAAGGCGCCGCCGATGAGGAAGGTCCAGGAGATGATGCGCTCGACATCGATGCCCATGAGCTTGGCTGCGTCCTTGTCCTGCGACACGGCCCGCATCGCCCGCCCGAGCGCAGTGCGCTGGATCAGGAAGGTGAGGCTGATCATGAGGATTGCCGCCACCGCGATGTCGATCACTACATAGTTCGAGATCTCCGCGCCGAGGAAGGTGTACATCTGCTTCGGGATGATCTCGGGGAAACCGCGGGGAGAGGGTCCGATGACGGGAAGGGCCGAGAAGAAGTACTCGAGGAACATCGACACGCCAATGGCCGTCACGAGGCTTGAGAGCTTCGGCTTGTAACGCAGGGGCTTGTAGGCGAAGCGATTGGCCAGGAGCGCGATCGCTCCACCGCCGCCCATGGCGATGACAAGCACGATAAAGGCGAGAGGGCCTGAGATGGGCATGAAAGAGTTGAAGACGAAGAAGGCCCCGTAGGCCGCGTAGGCACCCAGCATGTAGAAGTCGCCGTGCGCGAAGTTGATGAGCCGGACGATGCCGTAGACCATCGTATAGCCAAGCGCTATGAGGGCGTAGATGGAACCGAGCTGAAGGCCGTTGACGATCTGCTGGGCATTGATGATGGAACCCATGGTAAACCCCTTGGAATGCAAAGGGGGGCTTCGATCAGCCAGCGGGCTGACGAGGCCCCCCTCGCTTGGTTACTCTCGTCGCTTACGGATTGACCGTGGTCTTGTAAACCTGCTTGCCACCCTTGATCTCGATGATGACGGCAGACTTGATGGGGTTGCGGTTCGCGTCGAACTTGACCTGGCCGGAGACGACCCCGAGGTCGGTCTTGGCGAGGGCGTCGCGGATCGCGGAACCGTCGGCCTTGCCAGCGGTCTTGACTGCGTTGAGCATGATGTAGGTCGCGTCGTAAGCGAGCGCGGCGAGGGCATCGGGCTCGGCATTGTACTTGTCCTTGAACTTCTTCACGAAGTCCTGGACGATGGGCCGGATGTCGGCGGGGGAGTAGTGGTTCGTGAAGAACCCGTTCTCGACTGCCGCGCCGCCGATCTTGACGAGCTCGGGGGAGTCCCATCCGTCGCCGCCAACGAGGGGGCCCTTGTAGCCAAGCTCGCGAGCCTGCTTTGCGATGAGGGCGACGTCGTTGTAGTAGTCGGACACGTAGAGGACGTCGGGCTTCTGCTGGATGATCTTGGTGAGCTGGGCCTTGAAGTCCGTGGTGCCGGTGGCGTGGGCCTCGTAGCCGACGAGCTGTCCGCCAAGGGCTTCCCACTTCGCCTTGAAGGCCTCGGAGAGGCCCTTGGTGTAGTCGTTGCCGACGTCGAAGATGCAGGCGGCTTTCTTGGCCTTGAGGTCATTGAAGGCGAACATGGCGCCGACGGTGCCCTGGAAGGGGTCGATGAAGCAGGCGCGGTAGATGAAGTCGCCGACCTGGGTCACCTTCTCGTTGGTGGAGGTGGGGCTGATCATCGGGACCTTGCTGGACTGGGCGATGGGCGCGCCAGCGAGGGTGACCTTGGACATGACCGTGCCGACGATGGCGCTGACCTTGTCCTGCTGGATGAGCTTCGTGTAGACGGTGGCACCCTCGGCGGGATCACCCTTGTCGTCGGCGAAATACAGCTTGATCTGCTTTCCGAGGACGCCGCCCTTGGCGTTCCACTCGGCCACTGCCATCTCGATTCCCTGCTTGGTGGACACGCCGAACGTGGCGGCCTCACCGGTTACGGGGCCGACGCCACCGAGCTTGAACTCGGTGCTGCCGCCGCAAGACACGAGCGTCGCTCCCGTGAACAGAACGGCGAGAACGACCACCATTGCGAACAGTTTCATAAAGCCTCCTTCCATGATGCTATGACTCTATGGCGTTTTTGTATAAAGCAAGCAGAGGTATCAGTCAAGCGTGTCACCTGCCAAAACGACCAGAAAAGCCGACTCGCCTCATTACCCGGGAAAGCCCTCCAACTTTCCGGCCCTGTTTGCCGGGCCTGAGCCTTTGAAATTGAGTATTTATTCCCATTGGATATAGGATAGTTTCCCGGATGTGCCGGGACAAGCCCGGGTGCAAAAGAATGCTTCGCGGAACTCGCCATGCTCCGAACCGGGCCGTGGGCGTACACGCTCTACTGGGGGCCAGCGGGCTGGACCCTCTCCCCGCTCTGGATGAACTCCTGCCCCTCGGTGATCACCTGCTCTCCGGGAGTCAGGCCCGAGACCACCTCCACGGACTTGCCGTCGCTCTCACCGAGCTCGATCCGGCGCTTCAGCGCCGCCCCTTCGCTGATGACGTACACGGTATCGCCGCCGAGGTCGGAGAAGACGGCGCGCTCGGGCACGACGATGGCGCCCGGCTTTGTCGCGAGGGGGAGGGCGAGCTTGGCGAGCATGCCAGCCTTCATCCGGGGATCAGAGCTTGGCAGGGCGATGCGCACGGTATACAGGAGGGTGCGGGGGTCGGCCGTCGGGCTGACCGAGTCGACCCGTCCCTCGACAGCGATCCCAAGGGCCTCGATTCGCAAGGAGAGCCGCATCGAGGGAGAGACGAGGCCGACCACGCTCCCCGAGAGGGCTGCCTCGGCGACGAAGGAGGAATCGTCTATCACGGTGAAGGCGATGCTCGAGGTTCCGACCATCTCCCCTACCTCGACGTTTCGGTAGGAGACCATGCCGTCGATGGGGGAGCGTATCACCGCGGAGTCAAGCTGGCTCTTCGCCAGTTCGGCCTGGGCCCGGGCCTGGTCGACCTGGCTCGAGACGATGCTCGAGGACTGGGGGCCGGCGCGGTCGCGCACGAGGTCCAGACCCTGTTTCGCCGCATCGTACTGGATGCTCGCCCCCTGGTACCTGGACTCGGCATCGTCGAACTGGACCTGGGCGATGGCTCCCGCGGCCTGGAGCTGCGTGGCCCTCGTGTAGGCCCTGGTCGCCTCGTCGAGGGCCACCTTTGCCTGGTCGAGGGTAGACTGGGCAGTGAGGACCTGCTGGCCCTGGGCGGCGTCCTTGGTGCGCTCAAGGTTGGCCTTGGCGCTCTCGACGCTTGCAGTGGCCTGGCGGTAGCTGGATTCGAGGTCGGAGGCGTCGAGGCTGAGGAGGACCTGGCCTCTGCCCACCCTGTCGCCGACCGAGGCCTTCACCGACGCGACCCGGCCCCCGGCCTTCGGAGTGACATTGACCTCGCGGGCGGGCATGAGGCGAGCCGCGAAGCTCGACTCGAGCCTGAAGTCCCTGCGCTCGACGAGGGCGACGCTGACCTTGCGCGGTGCGGCCTCGGTGGTCCTGGCGGCCCTGGCGCATGACAAGAGAGCCCCTGGCAGGGCGAAGGCGGCCAGGGCGCCGAGGACGATGGCCGGCATTGCCTTGAGGCCGCTCACGACAGGGCCCCCGTTCCGGTGTCGGTGGCGGCGGCCCCATGGGCTGGTTCGCCGGCGACAGCCTCCCTGGGCTTGGCCCCGCGGTGAAGTGGCCGTTGCCCCGGTCGGCCTGGCCTTGGCCCAGCCCGTCCCTGGGACCTCCTTCGCGAGCGTGCCTCCTCGATGAGGGTGTAGGCGACGGGCAGGAGGAGGGGAGTGATGAGGGTAGAGGTCGCGAGGCCCCCGATGAGTACAATCGCCATGCCCGACTTTATCTCGCTGGAGGAGCCGCCCGAGAGGGCGAGGGGCAGCATGCCCGCGATCATCGTGAAACTGGTCATGAGGATGGGCCGCAGCCTCGTCGTGGCGGCCTCGAGGAGGGAATCCCTCAGGGACAGGCCCCGTTTCATCAGGGTGTGGGTGTAGTCGATGAGGAGGGTCCCGTTCTTGGAGATCAGGCCGTCGAGCATGATGATGCCGATGAATGACACGATGTTTATCGCCTTTCCCGCGAGCGCGAGGGCACCGAGGCCGCCGATGATGCCCGCCGGCAGGGAGAGCATCCGGATGAGTGGTGTGAGGTAGGATTCGTAGAGGGCGACGAGTATCAGGTAGACAAGGCCGATCGAGGCCGCGAGGGCCCAGGCGAGGGATCCGAAGGAGCTCGACATGTTGGAGACGTCGCCCGAGAAGGCATAGCCGTAGCCCGCGGGGAGAGGCCCGGAGGCGAGGGCCGCCTTTAGCTCGGCCGTGACGGCACCAAGGGGCCGGCCCTCGAGGTTGGCCTGGAGGGTGACGACGTTGGAGCGGTTGCGCCTCTCGAGGCTCGAGGCAGAGTCCTCGCGCGTGACGACGGCGACCTGGTCCAGGGGCACCATCGCACCGCTCCTGCCCTGGAGCCTCAGGGCGCCGATGTCTGCGGGCTTTCGCATCTGGTCGGCCATTAGCCTCACCACGATGTCGTATTCGCTTCCCGCCTTCCTGTAGACCCCGGCCTTGGTTCCCGAGAGGGCCGTCCTGAGGGCCAAGGCGGCATCGCTCGCGGTCAGCCCGTATTCGCTCAGGGCGAGGCGGTCGAGGCCGACGCCGATGGTTGTCTGCCGCGAGTTGGTGGAGTTCTCGACATCGACGGCGCCGGGGATGGACCTCATGCTGGTCTCTATCCTGTTGGCGATCCGCGCAAGCACAGCCCGGTCCGGACCCGTGACATTGAGGATGAGGGATTTCTTGCCTTCGATCGAGGTCTGGGCCACGATCGCGGGCTCGCTCACCGAGACGCTCGCCGAGGGGAGTCCCGCGCACCAGGAGCGAAGCTCCTTCGCGACCAGGGCCTGGGTCTTGGCGCGGTCGGTCTTGTCCTTGAGGCGCACCACGAGGTTGGCCGCGCTCGTGCCCCCGCCTGTGGTTCCGATCTGGCTGAAGACGTCGGCCACCTCGCCAAGGGAGCGCAGATGTGTCTCGAGGAGGACGGCGGCCGACTCGGTGCGCGCGAGATCGGCTCCTGCCCCGAGGTTTAAGTCTATGATCAGCTTGCCCTGGTCGAAGGGCGGCATGAACTCGGTCTGGATCAGCTTCAATGGGACGAGGGAAAGGCTCGCGAGGAATAGGGACAGCACGATGCCGAGGACAGGCCAGCGGTGGGCGAGGCAGCATTCGAGGAGCCTGCGGTACCCGCCTATGATCCTCGTCTCGAAAAAGGCCTCGAAGCGGCCCCTAGGCTTGCCTGCCACCTTGCCGTCCTCGTCCTCAAGGAAACGCGAGGCCATGGCGGGGGTGAGGGTGAAGGAGACGAGGAGGGAGAAGAGGGAGGCGAAGACGACGGTCAGGCCGAACTGTCTGAAGAACTGGCCCACGAGGTCGCCCATGAAGGCGACCGGGGCGAAGACGACCACGTCGCAGAGGGTGATCGCGATCGCGGCAAGGCCGATCTCCATCCTTCCCGAGATGGCGGCGCTCACCCTATCCTCGCCGAGGCTCCGGTGGCGGTGGATGTTCTCCAGGACGACGATCGAGTCGTCCACGAGAATGCCGATGCACAGGGCGAGGGCCATCACCGAGAGGATGTTGAGGGTGAAGCCGCTCATGTACATCATGAAGAAGGTGGCGATCAGGGACGTGGGTATTGCCACCAGGACTATCAGGGAGGAGCGCCATTTTTTGAGGAACACGAAGAGGACCACCGAGGTCGCCAGGATCCCGAGGAGGATGTCCCTGCTTGTCTCGGACAGTGAGGCCTCGATGAAGATCGTGGCGTCGGACGCGATCTTCAGGTCCATGCCCGCCGGGAGGAGGCGGCGCTCCGTATCGAGGCTGGCCTTGACCCTCGCCGCAGTCTCGACGACATTCGCGTCGCTGGTCTTGGTGACGAGTATGCCTACCGATGGCGCCGCATTGAGCCTGGCCTTGTGGGAATCCTCGGGATAGGCGAAACCGACCTGTGCCAACTCGCCGAGGGCCACCGTTCCTCCGCGGGGCAGGGGGACCTTCAGGCCCCTCACGTCGGCCAGGGACACGAACTCGCCCTCGACGCGAACGGGGCGGTCGATCCCGGCCTGGCGCAGGAGGCCGGCGGGGAGCTTCAGGTTGTCGGACTTGAGGGCGGCGAGGATGCTTGGCAAGCCGATCCCGTAGGCATCGGTAGCTGTCTTGTCAACCGTCACGTCGAGCTCGCGCTCCGGTGCCCCCACAAGGTCGACCTTGCCGACGCCGGCGACGTTCTCGAGGCGGCGCTTGAAGTCCTCGGCCCTGGCCCGCAGCTCCTCGTAGGCCGTGTTCCCCGACATGGCGAGGACGAGCATGGGATCGGCGTTGATGTCGAACTTGCGCACGACGGGCCGCGTCGCGTCCCCGGGAAGGGAATCCATGATCCCGTCGACAGCCTTCTGGACGTCGAGGACGGCCGAGTCTGTCTTGGTGCTCATCGAGAACTGGAGGATGGTGTAGCCGAAACCTTCCATCGATACAGACCTGACTTTGTCGATCCCCGGCAGGCCCGAGACAGCGTCCTCGATTGGCTTGACCAGGTCGGTCTCTATCTCCTCGGCCCCGGCCCCGGGATAGGTCGCGTGGATTGACACGATGGGGGTGTTCGCCTGGGGGAAGAGGTCGGCTCCCATGTTGAAATAGCCCATCGCCCCGAGGCCGATGAGGATGATGAAGAACACGACGACGGCGGTCGGCCTTCGTACGGAAAGCTCTGTAATGTTCATCGTGGCCTGGCCCTTGGCCCGCCGGCCATCCCGTAGCCCCTGAGCATCGCGAGGACGGCCTGCTTGAGGGGCTCCAGGGCCTCTGCCGCCCTCTCCGGCTCTCCGAGGGCGGCCGCGAAAAGGATGCCGTGTACCATGATCGTGATCAAGTTGCGGCGGTTCAGGGCCTGTTCCCCATCCGGAGCCTCCATGCCGGACTGGTCGGGTCTCACAAGGGCATCGATGGCCCCGCACACGCGCGCGATGCTGGGTTCCACCAGGCCCTGCCTGCTCGCGTCGAAGAGCATGCCCCGGAGCAGTGGAAGGGCCTCACGCAGGACGGCGAAGCCCCGGTCGAGGAGGAGGGCTATCCTCTCCTCCCGCCCTTCCCGGAGCTCCTTGAGGGCCTCGAGCTCGAGGATAAAGCGCTCCCAGCCCGAGGAGACGGCAGCCCGAAACAGGCCGTTCTTGTCGGGGAAGTAGGTGTAGACCGAGCCCGAGGAGATGCCGGCTCCGGAGGCGATTTCCCGCATGGTAGTGGGCTGGAAGCCGCGCTCGCCGAAAACGCGGATGGCGGATTCGATGATGCGGGCTTCCATGCATGAGTCTCGGCTTCTCGACATCCTTGGGCTCCCGGAAGATTGACTGACCGTTCAGTTATTTATAACCCTTTTCCGGCGGATCGGCAAGGCCGGTCGATGCTATACTCTCGGCGTGGCGATGAAATTTTCCTCCCGGCTCGGGGAAGCTGCCCCGCCCAACGCTCTCTCAAGGCTCAAGGATTCCCTGCTCGTGAGCGGAAAGCCCATCCTCGACTTCTCCGACAGCAACCCCACCAGGGTCGGCCTGCGCAGCCGGGAATCCGGTCAGGCCTTGCTCTCCGCCCTGAGCTCAAGCGAGAACCTGCTGTACTGCCCCGATCCTCGGGGCCTACCTGAGGCGAGAGAGGCAGTCGCCGGCCTGTACGCGAGGCAGGGCTCGCTGCGGTCCTCCGCGCCCGATCCCTCCTCCCTCTTCCTCTGCGCATCCACCTCCGAAGCCTACGGCCTCCTGTTCAAGCTGCTCTGCGATCCAGGCGACCTCGTCCTCGTGCCAAAGCCAGGCTATCCGCTTTTTGACTATCTCGCCGGGCTGGAAGGCCTCGGGACCATGCCCTACCGCCTGGAGTACGGCCACCCAGGAGGCTGGCGGATCGACATGGACTCCCTCGAGGCCGGAATGGCCCACCCCAGGGTCAGGGCCCTGGTCCTCATCAATCCAAACAATCCCACGGGCTCCTATGTCGTCTCGGCCGAACGGGAAGCCCTGGTCGCTCTCTGCGCGAGGAGGGGCCTCGCCATAATCGCCGACGAAGTGTTCTATCCCTTCCCCCTCGAGGCCGGAGCGCCCTCCTCCTTCCTTGGCGAGGACAGGGTCCTCACCTTTGTCCTTGACGGCCTCTCGAAACTCCTTGGCATGCCACAGATGAAGCTGGGCTGGATCGCCGCCTCGGGACCGAAAGGGGACCTGGCCGAGGCCAGTTCCAGGCTGGAGATCATCGCCGACACCTACCTGTCGGCCGGCAGTCCTGTCATGAATGCCCTTCCACGCCTGCTCGATGAGGCCGAGGCCTTCGCCCTCGATCTCATCCCGCGGCTGGACGCAAACCTCGCCTCCCTCAGGGCTGTCCTCGGGGGAGGGCAATCCCCTCATCGCGTCCTGCGCTGCGATGGGGGCTGGAGCGCGATCATTGAATCGCCCCGCATCGAGACCGAGGAGGAACTGGCCTCGGGCCTGCTTCGCGAGGAGGGGCTCTGGTCCCAGCCGGGATATTTCTTCGACATGGAGAGGGAGGCCTTCTTCACGGCCTCACTGATATTGCCGCCAGAGAGGCTCCAGGAAGGCGCCAGGCGCTATGCCGAGTTCTTCTCCAGACGCCTCCGTTGATACTGCAGCCAGAGCGAGGGTATAGTGGGGCCACCTAAAGGGAGGCATCCCATGGCTGCTCGCATCATCGACGGCAAGAAAGTGGCAGAGGAGATCAGGACCGAAATCAGGGCCGGGACCTCGGCCCTCGCCTCAAAGGGCATCGTGCCGGGGCTCGCGGTCATCATCGTGGGGGAGGATCCCGCCTCCATTTCCTATGTCACCGGCAAGGAGCGCGCCTGCAGCGAGAACGGCCTGCGTAGCTTCGAACACAGGCTTCCCGACTCGGTGAGCCAGGCCGAGCTCCTCGCGACAATAAGGGCCTGCAATGTGGATCCCGACGTCCATGGCGTGCTGGTCCAGCTCCCCCTGCCCGAGCACATCAACGAACACGCGGTGATGGCAGCCATCGATCCCGACAAGGACGTGGACGGCTTCACCCCGGTCAACGTGGGGCGGCTCGTCCTCGACCATCCCTGCTACCTGCCCTGTACCCCGGCCGGCGTCGTCGAGCTCATCAAGCGCAGCGGGGTCGAGACCTCTGGCCGCCGTGCCGTCATCGTCGGACGCTCCAACATTGTTGGCAAGCCGCTCATGAACCTCCTCGTGCGCCGCGACCTCAACGCCACCGTCACGGTGTGCCATACAGGCACCCGGGACCTGGCCTCACATACCCGCGAGGCCGACATCCTGATCGCCTGCGCCGGGAGGGCCGGCCTCATCGACGGCACGATGATCAAGAGCGGAGCCTGCGTCATCGATGTCGGCGTGAACCGGGTCGAGGACCACAGGAGCGCGCGGGGCTTCCGCCTCGTCGGGGATGTCGATTACGCCTCGGCCCTCGAGGTCTCAGGCTGGATCACGCCCGTCCCTGGCGGGGTCGGGCCAATGACAATCACCATGCTCCTCGCCAACACCCTGCGCGCCGCACGGGCCGTCTGCGGCGAGGCCTAGAAGGCGCATCAGGACCAGGGGGAGCCATGATCGACGTACAGGCGATGCAGGACGATCGCCGCATTCCCATACAAAAGGTCGGGATCAAGGGAGTCCGCTACCCGATCACCCTCCGCGACAAGCGCGAGGGTGTCCAGCACACGACGGCGACCGTGAACCTCTTCGCCGACCTGCCCCACGACTTCAAGGGCACCCATATGAGCCGTTTCATCGAGGTCTTCGAGGAGCACCGCCGCGACCTCTCCATGCCAAGATTCCTGGAGATGCTCGAGGAGATCCGCACGAGTCTCGAGGCCGAGACGGCCTATGCGGAACTCAGCTTTCCCTATTTCATGGAGAAGGCCGCCCCGGTCTCGGGCCAGGTATCGGTGATGAGCTATGACTGCGCCTACATCGCCAAGGTCTGGGAGGGCGGGAAGGAGTTCGATGTCTCGGTATCCGTGCCGGTCCAGACCGTCTGCCCCTGCTCCAAGGCGATCAGCTCCCATGGCGCGCACAACCAGAGGGGAATCGTGACCCTCACGGTCGCCCTCGGCCCCTTTTTCTGGATCGAGGACCTCGTCTCATTGGTCGAGGGCTCGGCCTCCTGCGATGTCTTCACCCTCCTCAAGAGGGAGGACGAGAAATTCGTGACCGAGAAGGCATTCGACAATCCCCGTTTCGTCGAGGACCTTGTGCGCGAGGTCTACCGCAAGGTCAGGGATCTCGGCAAGTTCCCGAAGTTTTCCGTCGAAGCCGAGAACTTCGAGAGCATCCACAACCATTCGGCCTACGCCTTCGTCAGATCGACCTAGGCCTCGAGGAGCGCAGCATGCCTTTCAACAAAGTGACCCGGGCCCCCGACCTGGTCCCCATACGCAACGTCCTCGTGTCCGTTTACGAGAAGGCGGGCCTTGAGGATTTCGCCCGCGGCCTGGTCGCGGCCTGCCCCGAAGTCCGCTTCTACGCGACGGGCGGCACCCAGGCCGCCCTGCGCGACGCCGTCGATCCACGCGCCGTGGGCGCCATAAGCGAATACACCGGCCAGCCCGAGATGGCTGGAGGCCTCGTGAAGACCCTGGATTGGAGGATCTACCTCGGGCTTCTCGCCGAGACGGGGGATCCGCTGCACGAGGCCGACCTTGCCCGCCACAAGGCCGTGGCCTTTGACCTCGTCGTGGTCAACCTCTACCCCTTCTCGGCGGCGGCGGGCGCCTCGGGCTCCTCGCCGGAGGACCTAAGGCAGAGGATCGACATCGGGGGACCGGCGATGCTCAGGGCTGCCGCGAAGAACTACCTCCGCGTGGCCGCCGTTTCCGATCCAGGCCAGTACTCCCGGGTCCTCGCCGAGCTGGACGACCAGGGTGGCTGGACCCGCCTCGAGTTCCGAAGGAGCCTGGCCACCGCGGCCTTCTCCCTGACCGCCCGCTTCGACGAGTCTGTCTCCCGGGCCCTGGCCGGTCTTGATTCCGCCGCCCTCGAAGCGGCCTACGGCCTGGAATAGGGGCGGCGGCGTGGACCTGGCCCGGCCCTACCGGAGCATGGCGGCCGATCCCTTTCCGCCAAGGCTGGAGATCGCATTCTACGACGAGGCCGGGCTAAGGACGGCCCTCGTCTATGACAAGGTCCAGTGGGAGGTCGCGGGAGAGAGCCGGGGCCTGCGCTACGGCGAGAATCCCGACCAGGCCGCGGCCTTGTACAGGCCGGTCGGGGGCAACCTCGCCCTGGCCGGAGCCGTCCTCATCGAAGCAGGCGAGGGCCTGGTATCGACGGCCGAGCTCCTCCAGTTCGGAAAGCACCCCGGCAAGACCAACCTTACCGACGTCGACGCCGCCCTGGGCATACTGCGCTATCTTCCCGGCCGCCCCGCCTGCGCCATCATGAAGCACAACAACCCCTCGGGCCTGGCCCAGGGCCCGAACCTGCTCGAGGCATACCGCCGGGCCTGGCTCGCCGACAGGGTGGCGGCCTTTGGCGCCGCCGTCGTGCTCAACCGGAGCCTGGATAGGGAGACGGCCTCGCAGATCGCCTCATCCTACTGCGAGGTGGTCGCGGCCCCCGATTTCGAGGATGGGGCCATCGACAGGCTCAGAGCCAGGAAGAACCTGCGCATCATGCGCATTCCCGGCATCCAGAGGCTGGAGCGCTGGACCCTCTCTCCCCAGCTGGACTTCGCCTCCCTGGTCGACGGGGCCTTTGTCGTCCAGACCTCCTTCCTGTCGCGCATCCGGTCGAAGGATGACTTCCTGCCCGCCACGGCCCAGCGCGAGGGGAAGGGCTTCTCCGTGATCCGCGAGCCGACCGAGGCTGAGCTTGAGGACATGCTCTTTGGCTGGTTTGTCGAGACAGGGGTCACGAGCAATTCGGTGATATACGTCAGGGACGGGGCGACCCTGGGAATAGGAACCGGGGAGCAGGACAGGGTCGGAGTCGCGCAGATAGCCCGAGACAAGGCCTACCGCAAGCTCGAGGACCGCCTGATATGGGAACGCAGCGGTCTTGGCTGGAACGAGAGCGGGGACGAGGGCGCGAAGGCGGCTGTACGCGAGGAAGTCAAGGAGCTGCGCGGTGGCCTTGTGGGTTCCGTGATGGTTTCCGATGCCTTCTTCCCCTTCCGCGACGGGATCGAAGTGGGCCTAAAGGAAGGCGTTGGCGCCGTTGTCCAGCCCGGGGGCTCCTTGCGCGACTTCGAGGCGATCGAGGCCTGCAACGAGCACGGGGCGACCATGAAGTTCACCGGTCAACGCTGCTTTAGGCACTGATGCAGCGTGTGACCCTCGCGAAAGCGGATCCCTGGCGCTTTCGCGCGCGCCGAGGCCTTTCCCCACCTGTTTACCTCGGAGCCGGAAATCCGTATTATTTTCTCGGTTGCAGCGCTCGGCACCAAGGCGCCACGCCTTCGCCCGTATGGGGGAGGAGAAATTGGGCCGAGACGGCGAATGGAGGTTTGAAATGAGTGAATATTACCCGGCCGATCCAAACGACCTGCGCAAGCAAGGCACCAAGGGAATCATGTCCGCGGGGGCAGGCGTCGGCCTGTGGGTCGTCAACGCCCTCATCCACATGCCCATCGTGGGCTGGGTCATCGGCGGCGGCCTCTTGTTCCTCGGCTTCACCGGCCTGTTCGGCAAGAGCAAGACAGACCGCGCATCGGGAACGGTGATGATGGCGGCCGGAATCGCTGGCCTGGCGACCATACTCCTGCCAAGGTTCACCGGCTCCCTGCTTTTCCTGGGCGGCCTCGCCCTGGTCGGCTACGGCGCCTTTAACATCTTCAAGTTCATCAGGGGACTACGCAGCCGCGCCTGATGACCTACCTCATCGAAACCTACGGCTGCCAGATGAACAAGGCGGAATCGGCGGCCCTCGAGTCCATATTCCGCGAGCGCGGCTGGAAGCCGGCCCTGGCGCCTGGAGGCGGCCCTATCTCCGCTCGCGATTCGCCACCGGACGAATCGCGGTCGACGGCGCCCCCGGGCGCCG
>JANXYO010000001.1 GCA_025356015.1 Spirochaetaceae bacterium | reverse complement strand
CGAACGAGGCCCACCCCTACGGCGACGGCAACCCCAACGCGGAGTTCAGGGATTACGTGTACTTCGTCCCCGGCGAGAAGGTCCAGTCCGGCTCGGCGGCCGGCAGCGAGTACTGAGCTTCGTTGACATCCTGGGACATTTTTCCCTATTATCCTCTCCTGTCCGGTCAAAGGAAGACATAGAGGCGAGGGGGCAGGATATGCAGCTATCGGTCAAGGATGCCGCCGCGATACTCAATGTCTCCGAGAAGACGATCTACCGCTGGATCAAGCAGGAGGCGATCCCCGCCTACCGCATCAACGAGCAGTACCGCTTCAACCGCGCCGAGCTCCTCGAGTGGGCCACCTCAAGGCGAATCCAGGTCTCCCCCGAGATCTTCACCGAGGGCGACAGGAACGCCCTGCCCCTGCCAAGCCTGGCCGAGGCCCTCAAGGCAGGGGGTGTCGCCTACCGCCTCGGCGGCTCGGACCAGGCCTCGGTCCTGCGCGCCGTCGTCGACGTCCTCCACCTCCCCGAGGAGGTCGACCGCGAGTTCCTCTACCAGGTCCTCTTCGCGCGGGAGACCCTCGGCTCGACGGGCATCGGCGACGGGATCGCAATACCCCATGTGCGAAACCCCGTTGTCCTCCACGTGGCCAGGCCCACGGTGACCTTGTGCTTCCTCGAGCACCCCATCGACTTCAAGGCCATCGACAACAAGCCGGTGGACACCCTGTTCACCCTCATAAGCCCCTCGGTCAGGGCCCACCTCCACCTGCTTTCCCGCCTCGGCTTCGCCCTGCGGGATGCTGAGTTCAAGGCGGCGGTGAGGCGGAGGGCCTCGAGGGAGGAGCTCATGGAGGCCCTGAGCCGGGCCGAGGCAGGCCTTCCCCAGACCGAGGATCCGGCGGGCGGAGCGGCCTGATGGCGCTCATCCGGCCTGGGCGTGGCCCACACAGGCTAAGTCGATGCCGCTGCAGCTGATCCTCGCCGGGATCCTCGCCGCCTTGTGCAGCGGCCTTCCCAGCCTTGTCCTGCCAAAGAGCTCGGCCTGGGGCCAGCGCCTCTCGGTCCTCATGATGCTCGCCTCGGGAGCGATGGGTCTCCTTGGCGCGGGAATCGCCCTCTTTGCCCCGCCTTTCCCAGACCTCGGCTTTCCTTGGCCTCAGGCGGGCAATTCCCTCCTCGGCCTCGACCCCTTAAGCGCCTTCTTCCTCTTCCCGGTATTCCTCATCGGCGCCCTGGGCTCGGTCTACGGCCTCGGCTACTGGCCCATCCCCAGACACAGGGAGAACGGGGCTTCCCTCCAGCTCTTCTGGGGCTTCCTGGTCGCGGGCCTGGGCCTCCTTCTTGTGGCAAGACACGGCATGGCCTTCCTGCTTGGCTGGGAGATCATGGCCCTTTCGGCCTTTTTCCTTGTCGCACTCCAGGACAGACAGGCCGAGAGCAGGAAGGCGAGCCTGGTCTACCTCATGGCGACCCACGTCGCGACCTTGGCCCTCTTCGGCCTCCTAGTACTCTGGCGGGCCTCGACGGGCTCCTTCCTCCTCAATCCTGTCGGAGGCGATGTCCTCGGCCTCGCTGCCATGAACGCCATCTTTGTCCTCGCCCTCCTGGTCTTCGGCCTCAAGGCTGGTATGATGCCCCTGCATTTCTGGCTCCCCATGGCCCACGCGAGCGCGCCCAGCCAGGTCTCGGCCATCCTGTCGGGTGTGGTCCTCAAGATGGGCATCTACGGCCTCCTGCGCTTCCTTTCGCTCATCCCCAGCCCTCCGACATCCTGGGGCGCCATCATCCTCGCCCTGGGGGCCCTCAGCGGTGTCCTCGGGGTCGCCTTCGCCATCGCCCAGCACGACCTAAAACGCCTTCTGGCCTACCACAGTGTCGAGAACATCGGGATCATCCTGATGGGCCTGGGCCTCGCCATGCTTGGCCGCTCCCTCGAGCGCCCCGACTGGGTGGTCCTGGGCCTCGGGGCCTGTCTCCTCCACGTGTGGAACCACTCCCTGTTCAAGAGCCTTCTCTTTTTCGGCGCCGGCTCTGTGGTGCATGCGACCGGATCGCGGCAGATCGAGGAGCAGGGGGGCCTAGCGAAGGCCATGCCCTGGACCTCCCTGTTTTTCCTCATCGGAGCCATCGCCATCTGCGGCCTCCCCCCCTTGAATGGCTTTGTCAGCGAGTTCCTGGTCTACATGGGCCTGTTCCGCTCCCTCGGCTTCGAGGGGGCCCGGGGTTCGGCGGCCGTGATCGCCGCGCCGGCCCTCGCCCTCATCGGGGCCCTCGCCCTCGCCTGTTTCGTGAAGGTCCAGGGGACCGTCTTCCTCGGCCTGCCCCGGACGGCGCGGGCCGGGCGCGCGACTGAGTCCCCGCCCTCGATGCTCGCGCCCATGGCCCTGCTGGCGGCCCTGTGCGCCCTCATCGGCCTCGCCCCGGCCCTGGTCTCGAGGGCCCTCGATCCGGTGATCGCCCTCTGGGCCCCGGAAGGGGCCTTCAGGCGCCCCGACCTCGCCTCCCTTGTCCCCCTTGGCGCGATCGGCACCATGTCCCGCTTCCTCCTGGCCGCCGCCCTCGCCACCGTCCTTGGCTCGGCCCTCCTGCGCAGGGTGAGGCGGGGCGTCGGGACCTGGGATTGCGGCTATGCGAGGCCCACGGCGAGGATGCAGTACACCGCCTCCTCCTTCGCGGCCTCCATCGTCGACATGTTCGCCTTCGCCCTCCGCCCGAGGGTCCGCGGCCCCCTGATCTTTGGCCACTTCCCCGGGCCCACGGGGATGCACGGCGAGGTCGACGACGCCATCCTCGACCGCGGTATAATTCCGGCCATGCGCGGCGTGGGCCACTGGTCGGACTGGCTCAAGCGCTTCCAACGCGGCCTCATCCAGCATTACATGCTCTACATACTCATCGCGGTCCTCGCCCTCCTGTGCACCCTGATCCCCTTCGGGGAAATACTCGCCTTCCTGTCCTCGCGCTAGAAGAAGGGATATCGATTTGAATCGAAGGTTTGCTCCATGCTGAGTCTCATTCTCGTCTTCGCCGCCATCGCTGCCTTTGCCCTCGGAGGCCTGCCCTCATGCATCATCTCGCCCCGCACTTCTGCCGGGCGAGTGCTCGCGGCCGTCTTCTCCCTCGCCGGGGGTCTCCTCGGCCTCGCGGGCCTCGCGGTCTTCGCCTTCGGAAGCTCCCTAGGCGAGGCCTTCACCCTCGCCCAGGGAGGCCCGGCCTCCCTCGACCTCGCCTGGGTCCTGCCCTGGGGAAGCTTCAGTGTGGCCCTCGACCCCTTGAGCGCCGTCTTCCTCGCCCCTGTCTTCGCCATCCCGGCCCTTGGCTCCCTCTACGGCCTCGGCTACCGCTCAGACAGGGAGGACCGCGGGGTGAGACGCCTCCTCGATCCCTTCTATGGAATCCTGGCGGCCTCGATGGCCCTCGTCCTCATCGCCCGCGACGGAGTCCTCTTCCTCATCGCCTGGGAAGTGATGGCGATGGCGGCCTTCTTCGCCGCGACCTCGGAGGACGAGGGCGACGAGGTGCGCAGGGCGGGCTGGGTCTACCTCATCGCCACCCACATCGGCACCCTCTGCCTCTTCGCCATGTTCTCGCTCTGGAACGCCGAGACGGGCTCCTTCGCCCTTCTTCCCAGCCAGGGAATCCTCGCCTCGGGCGGGATCCTCTTTGTGCTTGCGGTTGCGGGCTTCGGCTTCAAGGCCGGCCTCATGCCGCTGCACGTCTGGCTCCCCGCCGCCCACGCCAACGCCCCGAGCCAGGTTTCGGGGGTGATGTCGGGCGTGATGCTCAAGCTCGGCATCTACGGCATCATCCGCGTCTGCTCCCTCATGCCGATCGCCCCCGCCTGGTGGGGGACCACGCTGCTCGTCGCGGGCGCTGTCACAGGCATCGCCGGAATCGCCTTCGCCATAGGCCAGAGCGACATAAAGCGCATGCTCGCCTACTCGAGCATCGAGAACATCGGCATCATCGCCATGGGCATGGGCCTGGCCCTCCTCGGGCGCACGAACGAGCGGTGGGACTGGATCCTCCTGGGTCTTGGCGCTGCCCTCTTCCACGTCTGGAACCACGCCCTTTTCAAGAGCCTCCTCTTTTTCGCAAGCGGAGGCGTCGTGCACGCGGCGGAGACGAGGGACATGGATGCCCTCGGTGGCATAGCCCGACGCGCTCCCGCCCTTGCCGGCCTCTTCCTCGTGGCCTCCCTCGCCATCTGCGCCCTCCCCCCCTTGAACGGCTTCGCCGGGGAGTGGCTCCTCTACCTGGGCCTCTTCAGGACCCTCGACATCGGGGGCGTGGGCGGAGGGATCATATCGGCCCCCGTGGCCGCAGTTGCGGCAGTTGCCCTCGCCCTTATCGGCTCCCTCGCCGTCGCTGCCTTCGTGAGGCTCTACGGTGCCGTCTTCCTTGGCAGCCCACGCTCGGGCCAGGCCGAGATGGTCCACGAGCCTCGAGCGGCCATGCTCATCCCGATGGCCATCCTCGCGGCTGCCTGCCTCGCCCTGGGCGTCTTCCCCCGCATCGCCCTCATCCCCATCGAGGCGGCTGTCAGGTCCTGGGCCCCGACCATACCCGCAGGCGCCTCGATTGCGAACATCGCGTCCCTGTGGTGGACCGCCCCCCTGGGGACCGTCCTCGCGGCCATCGCCCTGACGATGGCCCTCCTTACCCGCTCCTTCCGCCGCCGGGCCCGAGGGGCTGCCGCCACAAGGGCCGCCTCAACGGCGGCACCAGGTGCCATCAGTGGGGCACCGGGGACCTGGGATTGCGGCTACGCGAGGCCCACGCCGCGGATGCAGTACACGGGCTCCTCCTTTGGCGCGAGCATCGTCCACATGCTCGCCTTCGTCCTCTGGCCCCGCGGGGGCAGGGAGAAGGCCAAGGGATTCTTCCCGGCGAGCTGGCGGCACGAGGCAAGCGTGCCCGACGCCATCCTCGACCGGGCGATAATGCCGGTGGTCGAGTGGGGCGGCTCCTACCTGCCCCGCATACGGGTCTTCCAGCGGGGCCAGACCCACATGTATGTCCTCTATGTCCTCATAATCACCATAGCCCTGCTGGTATTCTCATGGATGGGAGCCTAAAGACATGATCGACACGGTCGTCCACCTTCTCCTGTTGCTCCTCCTGCCGCCGCTGCTCCTTGGGGTGATCAACAAGACCAAGGCGCTTTTCGCGGGCAGGGTGGGGGCTCCCTTCCTTCAGAGCTATTACGACCTCTGGAAGCTTTTCCGTAAGGGCATGGTCTTCTCCTCGGCCACGACCTGGATCTTCCGCGCCGGGCCCCTGGTCACCTTCGCGGCCGTCCTCATGGCCGGTCTCCTGGTTCCCTTGGGCCCCTTCGACGCGCCGGTCGCCTTCGCCGGCGACCTCATCCTCTTCGCCTATCTTTTCGGCCTTGCCCGCTTCTTCACGACGGCGGCCGCATTGGACACAGGCTCGGCCTTCGAGGGCATGGGAGCGGCCCGCGAGGTCACCTTCTCCTGTCTCTCGGAGCCCGCCCTCTTCTTCGGCTTCCTCGTCCTCGCCAAGCAGTACGGCTCGCTCTCCCTCACGGGCATGCTCCACGGCCCGGCCGGGGGCATGCCCGCCTCGGTGGTCGCGCCCATCGTCCTCGTCGCGATAGGGCTCTTCATCGTCATGCTCGCCGAGACCTGCCGGATCCCTGTGGATGACCCGAACACCCACCTGGAGCTGACCATGATCCACGAGGTGATGGTCCTCGACCACTCCGGGCCCCTCCTTGGCACCGTCCTGTACTCGGCCTCGATCAGGCTCTTTGTCCTGGGCTCGGTCCTGCTGCACCTTGTCGCTCCCTTCCAGTTCGGCGACCCCCTCCTCGATTGGCTCGCCTTCGTCGCCGAGCTCCTCGCCCTGTCGGTGGCCATCGGGGTCATCGAGTCGATCATGGCCCGCCTGCGGATGCGGCGAGTCCCCTACCTGCTGACCGGGGCCCTCCTCCTCTGCGGTTCCGGCTTCATTCTTCTGGTGAGGTAAAGGCGATATGATAGAGCTCCTTAACGCCCTCCTCGTGATAGTCCTGGTCCTGAACCTCTTCGCCCTTGGCAACAGCCGCATCCTCTCGGTGATCCGCATCGTCGCCGTCCAGGGAGCCCTCCTCGGGGTCATACCGCTGCTGGTCCACGAGCGCATCACCACGCCCGCCCTCATCGCGGCTGTGGCGGCCATCGGCCTGAAGGGCATCGCCATCCCGGCCATCATGATCCGCTCGCTTCGCGCCGCCGAGATAAAGCGTGAGGTCGAGCCCCTGGTGGGACTCCTTCCCTCGATCATCCTTGGCGCCCTCGCGACGGCCGTCGTCCTGCTTTTCTCTCGCAAGCTGGGCGCGGCGAGCGAGGCAGCCTCGAACATGATCATCCCCGCCTCGATCTCCACAGTCCTCGTCGGCTTCATCCTCCTCATCACCCGCTTCAAGGCCCTCTCCCAGGTCCTGGGCTATCTCGTGCTCGAGAACGGGATCTTCATCTTCGGCATGCTCCTCATCGAGGCCATACCCCTGGTCGTCGAGATGGGACTCCTGTTGGACCTCTTCGTCGGTATCTTCGTCATCTCGATCATCACCAACCACATCAACCAGGCCTTCTCGTCCATGGACACGCGCGAGCTGGTCTCCCTCAAGGAGTAGCGGATATGGGTTTCGTACTGATCCTGATGCCGATCCTCATGGGAGGCCTCGCCGCCGCGGTGCCGTCCAACCGCCTGCGGCCCTGGCTCCTTCCTCTCACAGCGATGGCCCACTCTGCCTTGAGCATTCTCGCGATCTCGAATCCCGAGCTCGGCAGCTCGGGGCAGTGGCTCGTCCTCGACCCCCCGGGCAAGCTCATCCTCCTTGTCGTGAGCGCCCTCTTCCTTGCCTGCTCCTTCTACAGCGTGGGCTACCTGAAGCACCGCATGGAGAGGTCGAACCGGATCTTCGTAGCATGCCTCCTCGTCTTCCTGGGGGTCATGAGCCTCGTGACCTGGGCCCACCACCTTGGCCTCATGTGGGTTGCCATCGAGGCCACGACCCTCTCGACGGCGCCCCTGATCTACTTCAACCGCTCGAAGCGCAGCATCGAGGCGACCTGGAAGTACCTCCTCGTGGGCTCCGTGGGCATCGCCCTGGCCCTCCTTGGCACCTTCTTCCTCGCCTACTCGGCCCTGCCCGCAGGGCTCACGCCGAGCCTCACCTACTCCGAGCTCCTGCAGAACGCGCCCCAGCTCTCCAAGTCCTGGCTGCGGGCGGCCTTCGTACTCCTGTTGATCGGCTACGGCACCAAGATGGGCCTCGCGCCCATGCACACCTGGAAGCCCGACGCCTACGGCGAGGCCCCCGGGGTCGTCGGCGCAGTCCTCGCCGGAGGGGTGACCTCCTGCGCCTTCCTGGCCTTCCTGCGCATCTACCATGTCTGCATCGTCGCCGGCGAGGCAGCCTTCGTCTCACGCCTCCTTCTGTTCATGGGCCTCTTCTCGATGGCCGTGGCGGGCCTCTTCATGATCGGCCAGAGGGACTTCAAGCGCATGCTCGCCTACTCGAGCGTCGAGCACATGGGCATCCTCATGGCCGGCCTCGGCATCGGGGGGCCCGCCCTCTTCGGCACCATGCTCCACGTCGTCACCAACGGGGCGACCAAGGGAGTCCTCTTCCTCTCGGCGGGCAACATCCACAGGGCCTACGAGAGCAAGAGCACCGAGCTCGTGCGCGGGGCCATGCGCCGCCTCCCGCTCTCCGGCGCCCTCTTCCTCGCGGGCTTCCTCGCGATAACCGGCTCCCCTCCCTTTGGCCCCTTTGTGAGCGAGTTCGCCATCCTCAACGGTGCCTTCGATGCGGGCCGCTACCTCGTCGCCGGCCTCTTCCTCCTCTTTCTTCTCGTGGTCTTCGTGGGCATGGGCAAGACGGTGCTCAAGGTCGTCCAGGGCAGGGTGCCGAGCGAGGTCCAGGATACCCCCTACCGCGACGGCATCCTCACAGCGGCCCCCATCCTCGCCCTCATGGCCGTAGTCCTCCTCCTGGGCCTCTACATACCAGCCCCCCTGGGCAGGCTCCTAAGGGAAGCCGTCGCCTTCCTGGAGCTGCCCAAATGAGCCGGAGCTACCGTGACTTCGCCGCCCTCTCAAACGGCTCCTCGATACCGGTCGCCAAGATCGAGCCCTTCGGCGTCGAGGACTTCGCCCAGGCCATACTCGAGGCCGTCGCCGCAGGCTCGAGGATCTCCTCCTACTTCGCAGTCCCCCGCGAGGACGGGAAGGGGGGGGAGTCCACCGAGCTTTACGCCCTCCTCGCGGACGATGCGCGCAACACCCTCCTGGTGGGCCGTTCCCGGGTGGAGGGCGGCAGCTTGCCCTCGATCGCGGCCGCCTGCCCCCAGGCCCAGCTCTTCGAGCGCGAGATAGCCGAGCAGTCGGGCCTTCTGCCCTCGGGCCACCCTTGGCTAAAGCGCGTGCGCTACCACGCCTCCTGGAGCGGCCGTGATGCCTTCGCCGGCGGCGCGCCATCGGACGGCGGCGCGCCTGGCATCGAACCTGGGGTGGGGGAGTTCTACAGGGTCGAGGGCGACCAGGTCCACGAGGTCGCTGTCGGCCCCGTCCACGCCGGCGTCATCGAGCCGGGGCACTTCCGCTTCCAGTGCGCGGGCGAGAAGGTCTTCCACCTCGAGATAGCCCTGGGCTACCAGCACCGCGGGGTCGAGCGCGCGATGCTAGGGGGGCCAGACAAGCGCTCGCTGCACTACGCCGAGACCCTCGCGGGCGACACCACCATCGCCCATGCCTCCTCATACTCCCAGGTCCTCGAGACCATGGCCGCCTGCCGTCCCAGCGCACGCGCCCAGGTCATCCGCGGCATCGCCCTCGAGCTCGAGCGTCTCGCCAACCACACGGGCGACCTCGGGGCCCTCGCCGGCGATGTCGGCTTCCTCCCCACCTTGAGCTTCTGCGGAAGGATCCGCGGCGACTTCCTCAACATGACCGCTTTAATCTGCGGCAACCGCTTTGGCCGGGGCATGGTCCTCCCCGGGGGCGTGGGTTTTGACATCGAGGAGGGGAGGGCAGCCGAGCTCCTGAAGCGTCTCGCGGCGGCCGAGCGCGACACAGCGGGAGCGGTGAACCTCCTCTGGGACACACAGTCGGTCATGGCGAGGTTCGAGGACACGGGCCCGGTTCCGCGCGAGGTAGCCCTCGCCCTCGGCCTCGTCGGCCCCGCGGCCCGGGCCTCGGGCCTCTCGCGCGATGTGCGCTACGACCAGGCTTCGGGCATCTTCCGCATGGCCCAGATCCCCGTGATGTCCTACGACTCGGGCGACGTCTTCGGGCGGGCCTATGTGCGCTGGCTCGAGATCCAGCAGTCGATAGCCTTCATACGAGAGCAGCTTCTGAGCCTCCCCTCCGGCCCCCTCGAGGCCGAGGTGAAGAGCCTGGCCCCGAGCAGCCTCGCGGCCGCCCTCAACGAGGGCTGGCGCGGAGAGGTCTGCCACGTCGCGATGACCGACTCATCGGGCGCGTTCAGGCGCTACAAGGTGGTCGACCCATCCTTCCACAACTGGGCGGCCCTCGCCTGGTCCTTGCGCGAGCAGGAGATCTCGGACTTCCCCCTGTGCAACAAGAGCTTCAACCTTTCCTACTGCGGACACGACCTGTGAGCCGCCGCGAACCACGCCCCAGCGCCCCTGAAAGAGGAGCCAAGCTATGATCAAGGCGATCCTGGCACGCATCAGCCAAGGCCACAGGACAACCAGATTTCCCAGAGGCCCGGCCCCCGCACTTCCCGACCGCTTCCGCGGAGCACCCCGCATCGACGCAAGCGCCTGCCTCGATGGCTGCCGCTCCTGCGCCGAGGCCTGCCCCACCGGCGCCATCGAGCCGGGCGGCACGATGAGCATCGATCTGGGCAAGTGCCTCTTCTGCCCCGACTGCGTCCGCGCCTGCCCCGCGGGCGCCATGAGCTACGGTGCGGACTACCGGCTCTCGACCAGGATGCGCGCCGACCTAGTCCTCGCCCAGGACGGACAGATCCTCAGACTCGCCGAGGCCCTCGAGAAGAAGAGCCGCAGGCTCTTTGGCCACTCCCTGAAGCTCCGCCAGGTGAGCGCAGGAGGCTGCAACGCCTGCGAGGCCGACGTCAACGTCCTCGGGACAGTGGGCTGGGACCTGGGCCGCTTTGGCATCTCCATGGTCGCCTCTCCCCGCCACGCCGATGGACTGTTGATCACCGGTCCCGTCACGAAGAACATGGAGCTCGCCCTGCGCAAGACCTACGACGCGGTGCCCGAGCCCAAGCTCGTCATCGCCGTGGGCGCCTGCGCCATCTCGGGCGGACCTTACATAGGCCATGCGGAGGGCAATGACGGGGCGGCGAAGCTGCTGCCCGTCGACCTTTTCGTCCCCGGCTGCCCTCCCCATCCCCTGACCATCCTGGACGGGCTCCTGCGCCTCCTGGGCAGGATGCCCAAGGGCCGCTAAGGGCGCACTCGGTCCATCAGACGGTCTTTCCCTCGCCAAAGACCACGACAAGGATGCCGGCGGCCACGATGAGCGCCCCTCCGGCCATTGTGGTGGCTGGGATGCCCTGGCCGAGAAGGAAGAGGGCGTAGACCGGGGCCGAGACCGGCTCGAGATAGCCAAGGATCGAGCTGTGCTGGACCTTTATCCTCGCCATGCCCAGTGTGTAGAGCATGTAGGCGAGGGCCGTGCAGACCAGGCCAAGGATGAGTCCCGAGGCCAGGTCCCGGGGCGTCAAACTGTAGCCCTTGCCCAGGGTCTGCCAGAGGGCCAGAGGCAAAAGGACTAGGGCGTCAATCCAGGTCTCGGCGATGACGAGGGTCAGCGCTGGTAGCCTGCCGGTCAGGTCCTTCATGAGGAGCTGGAATGCCGCGAAGCCCAGGCCCCCTAGTAACCCGGCGGCCAGGCCGAGGCCCGAGAGCCTCGCGCCCGAACCCATGAGGGAGGGCCAGAGGATCACGCAGAGCCCCAGAAAGGCCAAGGCCAGGGCCGGGTAGACGATAGGCTCGGTCCGGGAGCGCAGGACCCATGGAGCGATCATGGCCACCCACAGCGGCGCCAGGAACATGAGGAGCATGCCGATAGCCACGCTCGTCTCGCGGATCGCCACGAAGAAAAGCAGGAGGGAGGCCGAGTCGACGAGGCCCATAAGGATGATGCGCCTGAGTATGCCCGGCTTCCTGATGCCGGCCAGGGGCTTCCTTCGCGCGAAGAGAAGAGCGAGGACCAGGCCCGCGATGACAAAACGGATGACCAGGAGGGCGCTCTCCGGTGCCGTGGACCAGGAGACGAGGCTCCCGATGAGTCCCATGATGAGGAAGGCGAGAGAGACCTGGAGATAGCCGCTCACGCCGCGGCCAGCCTGGGTGGGGCCGGTGTCCCGAGGTCCTGGGCAAGGAGCTTCACAGTGCTTCGCATGGCTGCACACTCCGGCTGGGAGGATATACGCTTCAAGGGGAGTTGGTCGATGCTGGGGGAGCTCTCAAGCGCCTGCTCGGGGTCGGCGCTCCGCTTCAAGACCTCTTCGCCACCAAAACAAAAAAAGACCGGCATGAAGCCGGTCTTTTTTTGTTGCGGCGAAGAGGACTTGAACCTCCATACCTCTCGGCACCAGCACCTCAAGCTGGCGTGTCTACCAGTTCCACCATCGCCGCGCGGAACGTGAACCTTATACCCTTTCGGGCCGAAATCTGTCAAGCGACGGCCAAGGAATTCAAGGCTCGGGCCTGGCTGGCAGCCAAGTTGGGCGCGTGCCAAGGCACGAGCCTGGTCCCAGTGGGAGGTATGGCTGCCCTGAGATCCTCCGCGTCGCTTCTCCGATACACGATGTACTTGTCCACTGTTGAGCTTTGTTGTAACATTGTTCCAACGGAGGTCCCTCGCATGCATACCCGGCTGAGAAAAATCGGCAACTCGAGAGGGATCATACTGCCCGGGGCATTGATAGCGGCCTGCGGTCTTGAAAGCGAGGTCGATCTGCGGATCCAGGGGCGGGCAATTGTCATCGAGGCGGCAGGAAAGCCGCGGGAGCATTGGTTCGATTCCTTCGTCGCCGAGGATGAAGAGCTTGACCCATGGGACTCGATTCCGCCGGACGAGGGGAGCGAAGAATGGGTCTGGTAGGGCGAGGGGATGTCTGGTGGGTCAACCTGGACCCGGCAGTCGGAACTGAGATCAGCAAAACAAGGCCAGCCCTCGTGGTCTCGCCCGATGACATGAATGAAAGACTGCCGCGCGTCATAGTCGCCCCCCTCACCGGCAAGGGTCAGGCCCTTGGCTGCCGTCCCGAGCTTGTATTCCAGGGCAAGAACGCAAGGATCCTGCTGGACCAGATCCGAGCCGTGGACAAGCGCCGCTTGGTCAGCAAAATCGGAAGCATAGAGACTGCCGTATGGCATGAAGTCCTGCTCGAAATGCTCGAATAGGGCAAGCATCCTGCCACTCAAGGGACGCGTAGCGCCCCATTGACAACAACCGGGCCGCTTGGCGATACTCTAGACAGACAGTAGAGATTTCAAAGCGCGAAGACTTCTGCATCGAAGCCATCTTAGAAAGTTGATCCACCACAGACTCAAAGGCCACGCTTGAATCCCGTGGCGTAGCTCTAGGCTCGTTGCAGGCCCGGCGATGTCACGTCGTCGGCGCAGGCCGGCAATATTTCAAGAGACCGGTTTATTGGAGGGATCATGAAGAAGCTTCTGCTCACGCTCGCAGGCCTTGTCTTGGCAGCCGCCCTGTTCGCCGCTCCCACGAGCCTCGCCATCGGCTGGACCGAGTACCCGCCATTCCAGATGAGCGCCAGCTCCGGCCTGGACGTCGAGCTCGCCCTGGCCGTGTTCAAGCAGGCGGGCTACACCCTCGAGTTCCAGCACCTGCCCTGGGCCCGCCAGCTTGGCAACCTCGAGGCGGGTAGCCTCAATGTCGTGCTCTCCGCCTCGAAGAACGCCGAGCGCGCCAAGTACGCCGAGTGGACCTCGGGCTACCGCCAGGAACGCAATGACCTGCTGACCCTCGCCACCAACAAGGCCACGGTGGGCAGCCTCAAGCAGCTCATCGGCCAGAAGGTGAAGATAGGAGCCCAGCGGGGCTCTTTCTACGGCGCCGATTTCGAGGCACTCGCCAAGGACCCGGGCTTTGCCGAGCTTCTTGACTATGCCCCGGATCCGGCCACCAGCCTCAGCAAGATGGAGGCCGGCCGCCTCGACTATTTTGTCGACGACATCGTCGCCGCCACCTACGCCATCAAGAGCAACAACTACCCGACCCAGGTCAAGGTCGCGCTCAAGATCAACGGCGATGACGTGTACTTCATGATCGGCAAGAAGACCCTCGCGGCCGATCCTGCCCTCATGGACAAGGTCAACAAGGCCATCGCCACCCTCTCCGGCAACGGCAGCTTCACCACAATCTACGCCAAGTACGGGATCGTGAAGTAAGGGATCGCTCTCGACGAGGCGCTGCCGATCCGATCTTGAGTCGGCGGCGCCTCGCATCCATTATCAAATATGCTCGGGAGGGCCTCATGGCCAGGAAAGACGCCAAGGCAAGGAAACTCAGTACACGCTTTATCCTCATGTGCATCCTCGTGCTCACTCTGGTCCTCGCCCTCGTGGGCGTGTTCCAGTACCTGCAGAGCCGCGCGAGCCTCTCGGCCAGCCTCGCTTTCTCGGTCAAGGGCTCGAGCTCGAGGCTCTCTCTCGGCCTCCTGGGGCCCGTCTGGGACATGAACAAGGAGCAGGCCCTCCTCACCCTCGGCTCAGAGATGAACAGCGATGCGATCGAGGCCCTCTCTATCCGGCCCGAGCTTGACGGGCCCCTCTTCGCCGGCCTCATGCGAAAGGGCCAGGAGAGGCTGCAGTTCGCCGACGAGAAGGAACTGAGACCAGGCCTCCTGAGCGAGGTCCTTCCCATCACCAAGGACGGCAAGAGGATCGGAGACATCGTCGTCTGGTACACCGACAGGAGCCTCAAGGCATCCCTCTCGGCCCTGCTGTTGGAGAACATCGTCCAGGCACTTATCTGCGATATCATCCTGAGCCTCTTCATCGCCTTCCTCCTCTCCCGCCTTGTCACAAGACCGCTGAACAGCCTCACGCTTTTTGCTGGAAGGCTCTCGCAAGGGGACCTCGACGCAAGGATCGATGCCGGCCTCATCGCGCGCCGGGACGAGTTGGGCACCCTCGGCAAGTCGATGGACGAGCTGAAGACCAGCATCGGCTCCGTGGTGCGGCACATCGCGAGCTCCTCGTCCCGGCTGGAGAGCGGCTCCGACGCGCTCTCCAGCACGGCCCAGGGCCTGGCCCAGGGCACCAGCGAGCAGGCGGCGAGCATCGAGGAACTGTCGGCGTCCGTCGAGGAGCTCGCGTCCTCGGTGCGGCAGAACGCCGACAATACGAAGCAGGCCGACACCCTTTCGCGCAGGGTGGCCCAGAATGCCGCCGATTCGGGAAGGGCCGTCGTCGCGACAGCCGACAACATGAAGGCTATCGCCTTGAAGATCTCGATCATCGAGGAGATAGCGCGGCAGACGAACCTCCTCGCCCTCAACGCCGCCATCGAGGCCGCCCGTGCGGGCGAGATCGGCAAGGGCTTCGCCGTCGTGGCGAGCGAGGTCCGCAAGCTGGCCGAGCGCTCGGCCGGAGCGGCCGGGGAGATCAACGAGCTGTCGAGCAAGAGCGTCATCGTGGCCAGCGAGGCGGGGAAAAGGCTCCAGGAGCTCGTACCCGACATACAGAGGACGGCCGAGCTCATCACGGCGATAGCCTCGGCCTCGGGAGAGCAGTCCTCGGGAGCCGAGCAGATCGCGAAGGGCGTGGGCCAGATGGACGCCGTCGTCCAGAAGAACGCCTCCATCTCGGAGCTCCTCGCCTCGACATCGGAGGAGCTGGCGGGACAGGCAGCCGAGCTCACGCAGACGATAGCCTTCTTCAAGATGGATGGCCAGGACAGGGAGGCGGCACAGCCCAGGGCAGGGGCGCCGGCACCGGTCCAAGCCCGGCCACCGGTCCAGGTACCGGTCCAGACCCCCAGCCGATCTTCCACCGCGATCGTCCCGGCGAAGGACGAGAAGGACCTGGATTTCGAAGAGATCTAGGAAACGCATCGACCACGGCCTTCGGGGTCGCGGACCGGGCAATCGGGTTCTCGCGCCCCCCTTCAAGACGCGTCGGTGTCACGGGTTGAAACGCTCCGGTTCGGTCGAGTATCATCGCCATCCTGTGGCGACGGCATCGCCATGAGAGGTGGATGGCGTGGACAGGCCGCGGCGACGGGACGACGACAGGTTCTATGACAAGATCTCCCTCATCGTCGACTCCCTTGGAAGCCTGGGGAGGCTGGACAAACGCGAGTTCCTGAAGCAGGTCTTTGAGGCCACCTTCGAGCTGATCCCCGAGGCCCAGAAGGGATCCCTGTTCGAGCTCCAGGGCGAGACCTTCAGGCCCATATTTTGCAGGGGCTATGACTTCTCGGTGCTTTCGCGCATCTTGTTTGGCCGCGACGAGGCCTTCGTGGACTTCGAGGTCGGGTCGAAGACAAGCATCGTGGCCCGCGAGACGCGCATCACCGGCAGGGACCCCGCCATCTTCTCGGCCGAGACCATCGAGGCTTTCGGGGTGCTGGGCACCCTCTCTGGCTTCACAGCGCTTTATGCGCCGATCTCGGTGGCGGGGCTGAACGTCGGCATCCTCAGTCTCGAGAAATTCGACGATACCGGATTCCTGGACCTCTCGCGCAAGATCCTCCAGTACTACGCCCGCCTCATCTCGCAGTTCTACGCGCAGAGGCTCCACCAGGAGCGGGAGACACGGAGGTACAAGGACATCGTCAATTCCCTGGTATCGGCGATCCAGGTGATGGACAAGCACACCGAGGGCCACGCCCAGCGCGTGCGCGACTACAGCCTGGCCATCGCCGCCAGGCTCGGCCTCAGCGAGGAGGCCGTCTCCGAGATCGGCACCGCCGCCCTTCTCCACGACGTCGGCAAGCTCGGCATCCCCACCCATATCCTGCGCAAGCCGGGCAGGCTCTCGAGCGAGGAGTACGAGACCGTGAAGCTCCACGCCGGCGACGGCTTCCGGATCCTGAGCTCGATCGAGGGCTTCGAGCGGATCGCCGAGATGGCCTACCACCACCATGAGCGCCACGATGGCAAGGGCTATCCCGAGGGCCTCTCGGGCGACGAGATCTCGCTCGGGGCCCAGCTCATAGGCCTCGCCGACGCCTTCGACGCGATGACGAGCGAACGCGCCTACCGGCCGGCCATGTCCACAGCCGCCGCTGTTGGCGTGATACGGGAAGAGGCGGGCACGCAGTTCAATCCCAGGATCGCGGCGGCCGCCCTCGAGGTCATCGGTAGTCTGAAGGATCTGGCGAGAGTCTCCTAGCTGTGGCGAGCGGCCTAGTAGGGCGGGTCCAGCCCGGTTCCCTCCACGGCAGCTTCGGCTAGAAGTAACCTTTTATTCCTCCGCCTATGGCCGTCCCTCCATTGAAGGCGCCTTCTTTGGGCGAGAAGCCCAGACCCGGCCCGGCCTCGAAGAAGAGCGAGCATTTCCTGGCCACAAACCATTCCCCTCCCGCCAGGAATGTGAAGAAATAGACCCGTCCCTCGAAGGTATTCGAGATGCCGGTCTCAAAGCCGAGGGTCATGCCCTGGTAGGTGCGGAGCCTCGACTCGAAGTCCTGGGTGAAGAAGACCCCGACGGAGGGGTTTGTGAAGACCACAGCCTCGTCGCTCCTGAAGTCGGTGATGAAGCTTGCGTCCAGGCGGAACTGCAGGTTCTTCGTCTGGTAGCCAGCCTGGATCCCCGCCGCCGAATGCGGGCCGTACAGGTAGGCCGGGAAGGCGTAGTAGAAACCCCTGTGCGCCGTCTCGGCCCCCGTCGTCACCCCAGCGGCGGGTGGGACCTGGGCCGCGGCTCCTTCGGCAAACACAGCCCGTCCGCACAGCAACAGCGGAAGGGCAAGAATGACTAGGAGGCGTCCCAGCCCCAGGGTACCGCGGCGCTTTCGTTCGATGATCATGCAATCCCTCTCTTTGGAATGGAGTCTCTTCTGTTTCGGAGTGCCTCGTCGCGATACGCTCTCCTTGGTCTCTTTAGGCCGCTCCCGGATCCCAGCCTGTGGGGAAGGGGATGACCAGGCGATCGGCCTGGCCCTCGTCCAGCCGGGATTCCATATGGGCGTTCAGCTGGGACACGAGCAAGGAAAGGATCATGGAACCATAGGATTCGCAGCTGGCTTTTGGGGGCTTTGATGACTCTGCTTCGAAGCGCGCATATGGAGCAGCTTGCGGCACCGTCTCTCCCCTCAGTGACAGGACCCAGGACCTCCCCTTGCGTCGTAAGCCTATCCTGAGGGCTCTGAGCCCCGATGCGGGCCGCTGGAGGCATCGCTTCGTTATCATCTCGGTCACGATGAGTCCCAGGGTCAAGGCTGTAGCCTCCCGCTCTCTTTTTCAATCCCTTCCCGCGTTTCTTTCGTCTGAACTATGAGAAAGCATCGCGGGAATCCCATGATCCAGGGCCTGGAAAACAATTCAGGTCACCACGGATTCCCGATATTCCAGGGGACACGTCGGCGATAAAAGAAGCCGAGA
>JANXYO010000098.1 GCA_025356015.1 Spirochaetaceae bacterium | reverse complement strand
AGCCCACGTCCATCGAGGGCGGCACGAACTGCACGGTCGAGTTGAGGCCCGCCTGGAAGTCGACGCCGTTGTTGAAGCCGAGGAAGGCCGCGCCGAAGAGGCCCGCTATGATGATCACGACCGAGATCGGCACCGTGATCTTGAAACTGCGGTCGAAGTTTATGACGCGAGTCATTTGACCCTCCAGGAAATGCTCGTGTGCTTGATCTTCATGACATCGGTCTCAAAGTCGAAGATCAGGTGGGACACGAAGAGCGAGGTGAAGAGGGAGCACACGGTACCTATGGCGAGCGATATGGCGAAACCCTGGATGGGGCCCGAGCCGAGCTGGGCCAGGAACAGGGCGGCGATGAGGTTCGTGAGGTGGGAGTCGAAGATCGTCCAGAAGGCCTTGTTGAAGCCCGCCTTGATCGAGGAGATCCTCCCCTTGCCGAGCTTGAGCTCTTCCTTGATGCGCTCGAAGATAAGGACGTTGGCGTCTACCGATACTCCGATCGTGAGCACGAAGCCCGCGATCGAGGGCAGGGTCAGGGTGAGCCCGAAGGCCGACAGGACGCCGATCATGATGAAGAGGTTGACGATTTCGGCTATGGCCGTGTTGATGCCGGCGCCCTTGTAGTAGACGAGCATGAAGCCGATGACCAGGAAGAAGGCGATGGTGACCGCGAAGATACCCGAGCGGACGGCGTCCTCTCCGAGGGAGGCGCCGATGGCCTGCTGGTTTACCGGGGTGAGCTCGATCGGCAGGGCCGCGGTGCGCAGCATGAGGGCTATGTTCTGGGCCTCGTCGGCTCCGAAGCCCGTCATGCGGACCTGGTCGCGGATGGGCTCCTGGATGCGGGCTCCCGCCTTGACGCGGTCGTCGAGGACGACCGACATGGTTTTTCCGACGTTGGCGCTCGTGAGCTTGTAGAAGAGCTCTCCGCCCTCCTTGTCGAGGACGAAGTTGATCTCGGGCGCTCCCGTGATGGGGTCTGAGGAGACCTGGGCGCTCTGGATGTGGGTGCCGTCGAGTCCGGGGACCTCGCTGATCACCCGGTAGGTGCCGGTGAACTCGTCGAGGCCGTAGGTGTCCTTCTTGTAGAACTTCCTGATGATGTTGCCGGCGGGGATGAGGTTGGGGTCGGCGACCGTCATGGTCTTCTCGTCGACGGCGAGGGGATTGTTCGAGAGCAGCTTGTCCAGGGCCGCCGAGGCCTCGTCGTTGACGATGTGGAAGGCGAGCTTGCCTCGGCCCATGATGATCGAGTTGATGCGCTCGGGGTCGGCGGCGCCGGGGATCTCCACGTAGATCTGGTTGTCACCCTGTCTGCGGATCACGGGCTCGGTGAGGCCGAACTTGTCGATGCGGCTGTTGAGGACCTCGATGCCGCGCTTCATGGCGTCATCGCGCTCGGCGGCCGATAGGGTATGGCCAACCTTCTTCGCGAGGGCGTCCATGTCGGCCTGGATCACGACGCTCATGCCGCCGGATAGGTCGAGGCCGAGCTGGATCGCCTTTCCCTTCCTGGCCTTGAGGCCCATGATCCGGTCGCGGTAGACAGCCTCTGTCGCGTCATAGGCGGCGCGCTCGTTGTCGAAGGCGGCGAGGAGGGACTTGGCCGTCCAGGTCTTGGGGACAGCCTTGCGCGCGTCCTTGTAGGCCTTGGTGGCGGTCTGGAAGACGGCTGGATACTTCGTTGCATCGGGCGCGGACTCGTCGTTGGCCACGGCCTTCGCCTTGAGCTCGGTCAGGTCGGTGTAGGCCATGCGCCTGGCGTAGTCTCGGATCTGCTCGCGGCTTCCGACGGCGAGGGCCATGTCCTCTTTAGGGGTCAGCCAGTACCAGCTGATGGTGGGCCAGAGGAAGGCGAAGGCGACTGCGAGGACCACTAGTACGACTAGAAATCGTTGGGTCTTACTCATTCCGGCTGCTCCGTTTGAGGGTGTTGGGCCGAGGGCGGCTTACTTCCGTCGAGCGCGGTTTCAACCGGCCCTCGTGGACTTTAGCTGCGCGGAGCGGCCCTGTGGACAGGCTCTAGATGCTTACTTCTTCTCCTCGGCGCTCTTTTCCTCGACCTCGGCGGGCTTTTCCTCGCTCTTCGCGGTCACGGCCTGGATCGCCGACTTGGAGAACTCGATCTTGGTGTTCTCGTCCACCTTGACGACGACGGTGGTCTCCTTGACGGAGGTGATCACGCCGTGGGCCCCACCGATGGTGACGACCTTGTCGCCCTTCTTCATCGCCGCGACCATGGCCTTGGCCTCTTTCTGCTTCTTGTTCTGGGGCCTGATGATGAGGAAATAGAAGATGAGGAAGACGAGTCCGAAGGTCACGAGGGTCGAGAGCATCTGCATGGTCGGGTTTCCACCCGCCTGGGCTTGCAGGATGACGAGTCCGGAAGAAAGGGCATCCATAGTAGGTTTCCTTTAAAGTGAAGTGTCCGGGAAAGCTATCACGGATGGAAGAGGATCGTCAAGTTTGGCACGCCGCC
Source organism: Spirochaetaceae bacterium (assembly GCA_025356015.1). GTDB lineage: Bacteria > Spirochaetota > Spirochaetia > Treponematales > Rectinemataceae > JANXYO01. The sequence goes on along the minus strand of JANXYO010000098.1, from coordinate 32,621 downwards.
TGCCTTGGGACACCTTCGGAGAGAACCGCAGAGGCGCAGAGAAGCCCAGCTGGGAATTGGGAAGCGGGCAGCTCGCCCTTCATGCCCCCCCCTTTGCGTCTCTGGGGTTTTTTCTGTTAGGCGGTTACCACCGTCCCGGCCTTGCCGTCGACGGCGGCGGTGGCGTTCTCCATGCTCGTGATGATGACCTTGGCCCCGCCCCTCTTGATGAAGTCGCAGGCCGCCTCGATCTTCGGGCCCATCGATCCCTTGGGGAACTGGCCCTCGGCCATGTACTTGGAGCACTCGGCGACGGTCATCCTGTCCAAGTACTTCATGTCGGGCTTCTTGTAGTTGACGGCGACCCGGTCGACCCCGGTGAGGATGACCAGCTCGTCGGCGCCTATGAGGTTGGCCAGGAGTGCCGAGGCCCTGTCCTTGTCGATCACGGCGTCAACGCCGGAGAGGGTCCCGTCGGGCGCGCGCTGGACGGGAACCCCGCCGCCGCCGACCGCGATGACCACCTTGCCGTCGTCGATGAGGTCCTTGATGGTCCCCTTCTCGACCACGTCGAGGGGGATGGGGGAGGCGACGACGCGGCGGAAACCCCGGCCCGGGTCTTCCTTTATTACCCAGCCTCGCTCGCGCAGCTTGTCGATCTGCTCGGCCTTGTAGAAGGGTCCCACGTACTTCGTGGGGTTGATCATTGATGGATCGGCAGGGTCGACCACGACCTGGGTGATGACTGTCACGACATCCTTGTCGACCCCCGCCTTCCTGAGGGCGTTGGCGAGGCACTGGGCGATCATGTATCCCATCGAGCCCTGGGTATCGGCGACGATGACATTGAGGGGGGAGGGGGGAACCTGGCTCGAGGCGGCCTCGTTCCTGATGAGATGGACACCGGCCTGGGGGCCGTTGCCGTGGGTGAGGACGACCTTGTGTCCCTCCATGATCATGCCGACGATTGCGGCCAGGCTCTTGCGGGTGTTGTCGAACTGCTGCTCGACGGTGCCCTCGGTACCTTCCTCGATGATGGCGTTGCCGCCCAAGGCTACAACGATAGTCTTCCTGTCCATTCCTCTCTCCTTGGCTTCCGCGGGCTTCACGCCCAAGGCCCGTCCGGGGCGGAAAGGAACGAGTATACTTCGGGCCTCGGGTTTTGGACAAGCTCTTATGGCTTCGATAAATATGCGATTCCTGAGCATGCAAATACGGAATCACCTGGGTCCCGCGCCGCTTCCGCCCTCCCATGGCTTCCCTGTATAATCCAGAGATGATCGTCAAGCGCGCCGAGGTCCTGGGCAGATGCATGGGCGTACGCAGGGCAGTCGACCTGGCCATGGCCACGGCCGACTCGGATGCCTCGCGGCCCGTCTACACCCTGGGCCCCCTCATCCACAACCCACAGGCTGTCGCCGAGCTCGAGGCAAGGGGCGTAGTCGCCCTGGGATCGGACGACATCGACGAGAGGGTGAGGGGCAAGTCGGTGGTGATCCGGGCGCATGGTGTGCCTCCCCTCCTCCGCTCACGGCTCGAGGAGCTGGGAGCGAGGCTTGTCGACGCCACCTGCCCCCGCGTCATCGCGAGCCAGCGCAAGGCCAGGGGCTACGCGTCCCGGGGCTGGAAGGTGATCATCGTCGGCGACCGCGACCACGGCGAGGTGACCGGGATCGCCGGCTTCGCCAGCTCCGGCTGGGCCGTAGTGGGTTCCCCCGCCGAGGCCGAGGCCCTCGAGCTGGAAGGGCCCGTCGCGGTCATAGCCCAGACGACCATCAAGAACGAGGAATACCGGTCCATCTGCGAGGTCCTGGCCAGGCGCTTCTCGGGCGTCGAGGTCGTCGACTCCATCTGCCCGGCAACCGAGGACCGCCAGCGCGCCCTCGCCCGCCTGGCCGCCGAGACCGATGCCATCGTCGTCGTGGGGGGCCGCAACTCGGCGAACACGAGCCGCCTCTACACGACGGCCATGGCCCTGGGCAAGCCGTCCTGGCATGTGGAGACCGCCGCCGAGCTCCCCGACGAGGTATTCGCCTACGAGCGGGTCGGCGTCACCGCGGGGGCGAGCACGCCCGAAAGCCTGGTCGCCGAGGTCGAGGCAGCCCTGGTCTCACGCGTCTGACAAGGAGGATTTCCATGGAGATCATCAGCGAGATCGAGGAGCGCCGCTCCTTCCGCGCATTGTCCGAGGATGCCCTTGCCGACGAGGTGGTGGAGCGCCTGCTGCGGGCCGCCACCCTGGCACCCTCCTGCTTCAACAGCCAGGGCTGGCGCATGATAGCCGTCATGGGGGAGCGCCTCGGCGCCCTCAAGGAGGCCCTCAGCGCCAACAACAAATGGGCGACCCGTGCCCCCCTCATCGTCGTCATGGCGACAAAACCCTCCCTGGACTGCCGCCTTGACTACGGCCGGGACTATGCCTACTTCGGCCTCGGAATGGCGGCGATGAACCTCATGCTCCAGGCGACCAGGGAGGGCCTGTACGCCCACCCCATCGCGGGATACTCGCCGGCCAAGGCCGCAAAGGCCGTGGACCTGCCCGAGGACCTCGTCCCCCTCACCCTGATCATCGTCGGCAAGCCTGGCTCGAGCGAGCTCCTGTCGGAGGGCCACCTCGAGAAGGAGCGAAGCCCCCGGGACCGCAAGCCCCTCTTCGAGGTCGCCTTCAGGGATTCCTGGACCTCGCCATGGAGCCCGGCCTAGAGTAGTTCAACAGCCTGCAGGAGGCGCCGGCTATACAAGGCGGGAAGATCCGGATTAGGCTGTCGCCCAATGGCCAATGCGAGAATAATCGGGATCTGCGGGGGCTCTGGCTCGGGCAAGACGACGATAGTCCGCAAGATTTCCGAGGTGGTCTCGGATTTCGTGTTCCTCCCCCAGGACAACTACTACAAGTCGGCCGAATTCATCTCGAACTCGAACATCACCGCCTTCAATTTCGACCACCCCGACGCCTTCGACAACGCCCTCCTCGTCGAGCACCTCGACGCCTTGAAGCGCGGCGAGGGCATCGACATGCCCACCTACGACTTCGTCCACCACCGCCGGACCGAGGAGACGGTCAAGATCGAGCCCAAAAAGCTCGTCATCTTCGAGGGGATCATGATCTTCACCAACCGCGAGGTCCGCGATCGAATCGACCTCAAGGTCTTCGTCGACACCCCCGACGACATCCGCTTCATCAGAAGGCTGACCCGCGACATAAAGGAGAGGGGGAGGACCCTGGACTCGGTCATCGAGCAGTACCTCACGGTGGTCCGCCCCGGGCACTACGAGTTCATCGAGCCCACCAAGCAGTTCGCCGACATCATCATCCCCGAGGGTGGGGCGAACGAGCGCGCCCTGGACGTCCTGGTCACCTTCATCAACTCGGTCGTCAGGGCGGGCTAGGCGGCCTTCTGTCCAGAGTATCGTCCGGCGATTCCTGTTGACTTGGGAAAGTTCAGCATTTAAAACTGATCAGTCACGACCCTAAGGGCCTTGATCCCCGGGCGGCTGCGCCGTTTTTCGGTCCCATAGTGGTTCCGAAACGCGAAACGCATGCCGATACCCTATCTGGAGTACTTCAAGAGATGACGTACAGCAATGCCCGAAGGCTCGTCGAAGGGGCCGCGACCCTCGCCGCGGCCGCAGCCCTCCTCATAGTGCCCATCGTCGCCTCGGCCGAGATCAGGCCGGCGACCATTGTCGCCCTCGGGGCGGTGACCTTCACCGTCCTCTTCGCCCTCAGGAACTCCGGAGCCGTGGCGGCCGACCGCGCCCTCTACCGAAGCCGGTTCCGCCAGCCCCAGACGAGGCTCATCCTGGACTTCGCCGACCGGATCGGAACCTCCTTCACGATCCCCGACCTTGTCGAGGCCATCAGGGACAAGCTTGAGCGTCAGGGCGACATGGGGGTCATCCTGGTCAGGTCGAACACCTGGGAGATCATGTACCAGAGCCCCTCGGCGGCCGCCAGCGACCCGAAGACCCACGAGATCCTCCAGCGCAACTTCCGCGAGTGGTCGGAGGGCTTCTGCTTCATCAACGACGAGCTCGCCCTGACCTCCTCGAACACCGACGCGCGCGGTTTCTTCCTCAACGTCAAGGGCTTCGGCTTCTTCGTCCTCACCCGCCTGTGCCCCCTCATCGAGCTCGAGGCCTTCCGCTCCCTCCACGGAGAGCTCCGCATCTACTTTGACCGCGTCATCACCATCTCGGACCTCTTCGAGGTGGCCTCCCTCTCCAAGGAGTGGGAGCTCATCGCCGAGACCCAGCGCTCCTTCCTGCCCAAGACCCTGCCGACCATCAAGAAACTCGACCTCGCCGTGAGCTACCGCCCCCTTGTCAACGTCTCGGGCGACTACTACGACGTCATCCAGGTGGACGAGGACCGGACCCTCCTGGTCGTCGGCGACGTCTCCGGCAAGGGCCTCGCCGCCGCCCTGATCATGGGCATCATCGTCAACACCATCCGCGTCACCCAGGACAAGGCCGACCTGGCCTCCCTGATACGGAGCGTCGACAGCGCGGTCAGGGACATGGGCTTCGACGACAAGTACACGGTCATCTTCCTGGGCCTCGTCGACACCAAGAACCGGACCCTGCGCTACATAAACGCCGCCATGGCCGACCCGATCATCGTGTCCCAGACCGCGCTCGGACCGAGGATCCGCAGGCTCGAGCCCACCATGGGCCTCGTCGGCCTGATACCCCTCGAGAAGATCGACGTCGAGGAGATGCCCCTTCGCACCGACGAGATCATCCTCCTCGCATCGGACGGGGTCACCGAGGTCGAGAGCGCGAACGGCGACCGCCTCGGGGAGACCGAGCTCTTCGAGAAGACCCTGGCCCAGGCCTCGCGCCTCGGAGCGACGGACTTCGTGGCGAGCACCTCGGGCCTGCTGTACTCCTTCGTGGGCGACGCCCCCCTGAAGGACGATGTCACCATCCTCGCTGCCAAGGTAGGAAGACTATGGGACTGATACTACTCTCGTTCCTCGTCTTCCCCGCCTTCATCGCAAACATCCTCATCGTCCGCAGCCGCTTCCGCGGCGTGGCCGGCCTGCGCATCACCGAGGGCATCAGCCTCAGCTTCGCGGCCTACGCCCTCTGCCAGAGCCTCGCCCTCGCCTTCATCTCGGCCGCGGCCATGCCACATCTGTCCCACAACCTCATCAAGGTCTCGGCCTTTTTCTTCGCCCTGTCCTACCTCCTGGTGTTTGTCTTCGTCCTGGACTTCCCGGTCGCCCTCCCGCGCTGGATCCGCGTCATCGGCGGCCTCCTGGCGACCGCCGCCGCCGCCCTGGCCCTCTGGCGCATCGTCTTCAGCACCGACTACATCCTCGCCACGGTCCGCGCCGGCTCAGACATAGTCCGAGTCGACGGCTCCGCGTACGGCCTTATCAACAACCTCGAGACCGGCCTCGCGGCCCTCTCGGCCGCGATCCTCCTGGCTCGCAGCTTCACCTTCGCGAGCAGGATCCAGAGACAGCGGGCCCTCGTGGGTTTCGCGGGCATCGTCCTCGGAGCGGGCTTCATCTGGATCCTTCCCCAGCTCGTCGTCTCGCGCTCGGTCGTCCGCTCGGTCTTCGCCCTCACCCCGGTCGCCGCCCTCGTCCTCGCGACCGTCGTCACCTATTCCTTCTACCTCTCGCGGCTCTTCGACTGGCGCTCGATCGGCCGCCGCCTCTTCTATTTCGGCCTTTTGACCCTCGTCGTCGGCCTGCCCACTGGCCTCGCCATCTATGTCCTGACCCTCCTGCGCATCGTCTCCGAGACCGTCCCCCTGGTCGGCACCTTCGTCGTCTTCTTCATCTCCCTCTTCCTGGCCAGGGCCTTCTCGGCGCGCTTCCTCGAGCGAGCCGGCTCCTTCGGGGAATACCGCGAGGAGCTCGAGAGCGGTCTGGCCCACATCGACCTCTCCGAGGGCCGCGACCTTGTCCTTGGCAAGCTCTACGGCCTTCTGTCGAACGCCCTCGACTTCTCCGACTTCACCGTCCTCATCGAGGACGACCAGGGATCCCTGCGGAGCGTCTTCTCCCCGACCGGAGGCAAGGCCAACATCGAGAAGGGCTCAGACCTGGCCATCGCCCTCGACCGCTCGGACGCCACCGTCCTCCTCAAGTCCGAGGCCCTCGCCCACCCCGCCTACGCCGACGTGCGCGCCGAGTTCATGGGCCTCTTCGAGAACCTCAACGCCGAGGCCTTCATCCTCGCCCGCGAGGGACGCCACATTATCGGCGCCTTCATCCTGGGCGCGAGGCGCACGGGAGCCGACTTCACCGACTACGACTACGACACCTTCAAATCCATCTACGGCAAGCTCTTCGTGTTCGCCTACTACCTCAAGAACGTCGCCAGGGAGTCCCTGCTGTACACGGTCGACCGCGAGATCGCCCTGTCCGACCAGATCATCCGCTTCGCCCTCGAGAAGGTGGACCCCTTCGAGCACCCCAAGGCCGACGCGGCCTGGGCCCTGCGCTACATGCGCACCCTCGGGGGCGACTTCATCGACTTCGTCCGCCTCTCGCCCGACCGCTGGTTCTTCGTCATGGGCGACGTCTCGGGGAAGGGGCTCTCGGCCTCGATGAACATGCTGATCCTCAAGTCCATGATCAGGACCTTCCTGCGCGTCGAGAAGGACTTCGTCGGCCTCGTGTCGAGGATCAACACCTTCATCAAGGACAACCTGCCGCGGGGCAACTTCTTCGCCGGGATCTTCGGCTACTTCGACCTGTCGAAGGACGCCTTCTACTACATCAACTGCGGCATCCCCGCCCTCCTGCTCTACTCGCCCAGCTTCGAGTCCTTCATCGAGGTCCAGGGCGAGGGCAAGATCCTCGGCTTCGTGCGCGACATCAAGCCCTACCTCAAGCCCCGCAAGCTCATCATGCCCACCGGCTGCGTGCTGGTGGCGGCGACCGACGGCATCACGGACAGCGAGAACCTCCGCGGGGAGCGCTTCGGCAAGGAGCGCCTGCGCCGCTCCATCCAGGAGCGCCTCGGAGAGCCCGCCAACGCCATCGTCGACGGGACCCTCGAGGACCTCCTCTCCTTCTCGGACCGAAAGCAGGACGACGACCTGACCCTCTTCGTCATCAAATTCCCCAACAGGAGCGCGAAATGACCCAGCTCGATATTTCCCTGAAGAACGAGGAAGGACACGAGGTGCTCGCCGTCTCCGGCCCCGTCAACAGCTACACCTTTACCGAATTCCAGGAGAAGGTGTACAAGGCGATCAAGGCCGGGGACACCGTCATCGACATGAGCAAGGTCACCACCCTGAGCTCAGCGGGCATCGGCGTCCTCATGGCCGCCCTCGACGACGGCGAGGCCGCCGGGCACAAGCTCGCAGTCCTCCGGCCCTCGGAGATCGTGGTTCTCGCCATGGATTCGACGGGCTTCGGTGACCGCTTCCCCGTGATCCAGACCCTCAAGGAATTCTGATGCTCGCAGCCGAGGAGGAGCCCGGGCCTGAAGCGGACGAAGGTCCGAGGCCGGGGTCGCGGGCCACGCAGATCCTCGTCGCCTCGGCCGAGGCAGTGATGAGCCTCGAAGCCTTCATCGACGGCCTGGACTTCCTCGCCCGCCGGGAGCGCTACCGCATCAAGCTCGCCGGGGACGAGATCCTCGACAACCTTGTGCGGCACTCTGCCCCCCTTGCCGGCGGAAGCCTCTCGGTCCGTGTCTCGCGGCGGAGATCGGGAATCGCCCTGTCCTTCTTCTTTCGCTCGCCCAAGTTCGCTGCCTTCGCCGCCCGCTGCTCCGATCCCGAGCCCCTCTTCGACGCGACCCACAGGCGCTGGCGCGGTATCGGCATGGTGATGTGCCGCAACCTTTCCCACTCGATGAAGCTCAGGCCGGGCCGTTTCGTCGACAGGATCTTCCTCACCTTCCTCCTCGAGCCTGATGGGGATGACGATGCCCGGAGCGGCCACGATATTCCCCGGCTCAGCCTCATCGAGAAATAACTGCCACCCACGAGGGAAATACTTGCCCGTCGCGCCCTTGCCGCGATCCAGGAAGCCTGCCGCCACCGGTGCCTGATCGTGACCTTGTTCCACCAACAGGCTTCGAGGCACTCGTTAATTCACCTCAAAACAACGACTTACAGGTGCAATGGCCTTAGCTCTATTATGTCCTCAAAAACATCGAGCCGTGGCACGGTAGTTGCTTTATATAGAGTGCCGGGCGATGCAGCCCGGAGCGACCTGGGAAACAGGTTGGAGATCACAGCTTTTCCAATGAAGGGAGATACGCAATGAAACGTTCCGCAATCGCGCTCGTCCTTGCCATGGTCGGCATCGGCTTTATAGCTGCACAGCAGGGCCCTGGACCCCAGGGCGGACCCGGCCCCCAAGGCGGACCCGGCTACGGTCCCATGATGGGTCGCCAGGGCGGGCCACTCGCCAATCGCGGCGGCCCCCAGCTCCAGGCATCGACCATCGAGGGCAAGTTGCAGTTCATAGCCGGCTATCCGGCCATCCAGACCAAGGACAAGACCTTCTATTTCGAGATGGCCCGCTTCTACTACTACGCCTTCACCGACAAGATCGCCGAGGGTAGCCAGCTCAAGCTCGAGGGCTATGCCCTCCCGAGCCTCCCGGGCCAGGACAAGCCCTTCTTCGCCGTCACCAAGGCCACGATCAACGGCAAGACCTATGACAGCTCGGCGCGCGGCACTGCGCCCGGAGCCGGACCCAGGATGGGCAAGGGCTTTGGCCGCGGAGCGGCGGCCCCCCAGGCCAAGTCGGTCGAGGGCAAGCTCGGCTTTGTCGACTCCACCCCTGTCCTCAAGGCCGCCGACAAGTCCTACGTGGTGTACATGCCCAAGTTCTACGAGTACGCCTATACCGACAAGATCGCCGATGGCGCCCAGGTCAAGGCCGACGGCTACGAGCTCCCTGCCCCGGCCGGCCAGGACAAGGCCTACTTCATCGTCACCAAGGCCACGATCAACGGCAAGGTCTACGACTTCACCCTCCCCGGCAATGGCGGCTTCGACCACTCCATGATGGGAGCCTTTGGCGGCAAGATGGGCAAGCGCGGCGGCTTCGGCGGGCGCGGCATGATGGGCGGCGGCTGGTAGCCCTGAAGACGTGGCAATCCCCCGCCAAAGGCGGGTCACACATAATGACAGGGGGCCAGAGAGCGATCAGCTCTCTGGCCCCCTTCCCGTCTGCGGCGGCCTCGGCCCCCTGCCCTAGTGTCCCTCGCCCCGGGCCATCTTCACCCCGTGGTCCAGGAGGGGGGCGAGGAGGGCGGCGCAGAAACGCGCAGCCTTCTCGCTTCCCGGAAGGTTCACCACGTACTGGAAGGAGCGCATGCCCGCGGTGGCCCTTGAGAACAGGGCGTAGGGCGTCTCCTTGAGGGATTCGGTCCTGAGGTAGTCGGCGATGCCGGGGAGCTCGCGGTCGCAGAAGGCCCGGGTGGCCTCGGGCGTCACGTCGCGGGGCGCGGGCCCCGTGCCGCCCGTGGTGATGATCCACTCTGCGGAGGAATGGCGCTGCAGGGCATCGACGATGAGGTCCCGCTCGTCCGGGACGATCTCCCTCTCGAGCTCGATGCCGGGCACCAGATCGCGTAAGGTCTCCTCGATCGCAGGGCCCGAGCGGTCCGCGTAGACTCCCTTGAAGGCCCTATCCGATACGGTAATGACCGTGATCTTCACGGCTCACCTCCCCTGCGGAGAGCACCCTCGCGAATATGCCCTTTTTGGGCATGACGCAGTCCCCGACCAGGGTCCTGATCTCGCAGGCGGCGTGGCACTCCTTGCCGATCTTGGAGACCTCGAGGACGGCGCCCCCGATCTCGAGCCTCGTGCCGACCGGCAGCTCGTGCAGCACGATACCCCTGGTCGTGATGTTCTCGGCGAAGTCCCCGGGCACGAGGCCAGAAGGGGCCCCGGGGTGGGACGCGGCGTAGCCGGCGCAGGCCGCGCTCGCCTTCTCGATCTCCTCGATGGCGAGCAGGGACACCTGGCGGTTCTCGTAGCCCCCCGCGTGGGCGTCGCCGTCGACGCCGAGGCCTACCGCGAGCGAGATCCTGGGCACGCTCAGCTTGCGCGTCCCCGTCTTCTGCGAGACGTTGACCGATACAATCTCAAAGCTGCCCTCGGCAGCCGGAATCCCGCTCATAGCTTCTCCTTGGTCTTCTCGACGAGGACAATGTCGCGGATGCGCATGCCCTTGTCGACGGCCTTGCACATGTCATAGACCGTTAGGGCGGCGACGGCCACGGCCGTAAGCGCCTCCATCTCTATCCCCGTCTTGTCGGTGCAGGTCGCCGTGGCCTCGATCTCGATCCCGTCCTCCAGGACCCGCAGCTCGACGCCGGCGTGCTCGATCTCGATGTTGTGGCACAGGGGGATGAGCTCGCTCGTGCGCTTGGCCGCCATGATGCCGGCCAGCCGCGCCGCCGAGAGGACGTCGCCCTTCTTCATGCCGTTGGCGAGGACGAGGGCCACGGTGGCGGGTGAAAGGTCGATCCGGCCCGAGGCCCTGGCCGTCCTTCTCACCCTCTCCTTGCCCGATACGTCGACCATCCTGGCCTTGCCGGACTCGTCCACGTGCGTCAGCCTGTCTCCCACCTTCAGCCCCCTATCTGCCCCACGGCGAGGTCCCGCGCTGCGAGGCCGCGCGCGGGCTTCAGCCCCACGGCCCTCTCGATGCTCCCCGCTATGTCGCCGAAATCGACCTTCACCCCGAGCTCGCCGTGGAGGCAGGGCCGCAGTACCCCGTTCGCGAGGAGCCTGAGCCTGTCGCAGAGCGAGCAGGGCGGGGGCCTGTCGTACTCCCCCCCGTCGCGCTTCTCCTCGTCAAGGTGGTAGCGGGCGATGGTCTGGACCCTGGCCCCGATGCCCGCCGCGTAGTCCCGGATCGCCTGGTACTCGGCCTCGCTCGTCTCGGGGAGGACGACAGTGTTCAGCTTGACCGCGAGCCCGGCCGCGATGGCGGCCCTGATACCCTCGAAGGTGGCCTCGATCGAGCCGCCCCTGGTGATCGCCGCGAAGCGCTCCGGGTCGAGGGTGTCGAGGGAGACGTTGACCGAATGAAGGCCCCTCTTCTTGAGCTCGGCGGCTACCGGCGCAAGGAGGCTGCCGTTGGTGGTCATGCCGATGGTCTGGATACCCGGTATTTCCGCGATGAGCGACACAAGGTCGATTAGGCCCAGCCGCGCCAGGGGCTCGCCCCCGGTGAGCCTGACCTTGCGGAAGCCCATGGAGGCGGCGGCGCCCACCACCTGGGCGATCTGCTCGAAGCTCAGGATCTCGTCGTGGCGCAGCAGCTTCACCCCTTCTGGCGGCATGCAGTAGGTGCAGCGGAGGTTGCAGCGGTCTGTCACCGAGACCCTGAGGTAGCTTATCTCACGGCCGTACGAGTCGAACATCGACGATCCTTCCTTCCTCGAGGCGCTTCTCGCCGAACTCCATACGCACGAGGCAGTCGGTCTCAGCCAGGACGCTCAGCATCGAGGAGCCGTGGTAGGCCAGGGGCCTGGCCGCGATGCCACCCTTCCCGGCCTCGAGGCGGGCCGGGTAGAACTCCACCCGGTCGGTCTCGCGGCGCTCGATCGCGGCGGCGAGGCTGCAGGGGAGGATGCGCGGCTCGAGCTCGAGGCCCATGCGGCGCATGATGTGGACCTTCACCAGGACCTCGAAATTGACAAAGGTGGAGACGGGATTGCCGGGCAGGCCGAATACCGCGACCGGCCCCTTCATGCCAAAGAAGGTTGGCTTGCCTGGGCGCATCGCGAGGCCATGGAAGTGCTGCTCTACGCCGGCCGCGATGAGGCTTCGCGGGACGTGGTCGAAGTCCCCCATGGAGACCCCTCCGGAGACAAGGACGATGTCGCACTCCTCGAGGGCCGTCGAGAGGGCGGCAGCGAGTGCCTTGCCGTCGTCGCAGACTATCCCGTAATGCCGCGCCAGGGCACCGGCAGCCCTGGCCTGGGCGAGGAGCTGGGGTCCGTTCGAGTCGTAGATCGCCCCCGGAGCGAGGACCTTGCCGGCGGGAACGAGCTCGTCCCCGGTCGAGACTACCCCTACCAGGGGCCTCGTCACCACCGGAACCGTGGCGTAGCCCGAGGAGGCGAGGACACCGATGTCCTGGGCCGAGAGGATCCGCCTCCGCAGCAGCTGGTCTCCCCTGCGCTGGTTCTCGCCGCGGCGGATGATGTTGTCGCCGCTCTCCTCAGCCGTGAAGCTCACGATGGCCGAGCCGTCGCCCGCCCTGGACTCGCTGGTGAACTCGACGCGCTGGACAGCCTGGGTCCCCCGCGGGACGGGCGCCCCGGTCATGATCCGGACGCAGTCGCCCGGGGCGAGCAGGGGGGAAAAGGCCGAGCCGGCCGCAACGACCCCGACGACCCTCCATTCCGGCCCCGGTCCGGGCTCCCCCCAGGCGAAGCCGTCCATGCCCGACTTGTCAAAGGGCGGCTGGTCCACGAGGGCGGGAAGGTCCTCGGCGAGGGCGCGGCCCAAAGCGTCGTCGAGGGGCAGCCTCTCGGTGGCGCCGATGACGGCGTAGCGCTCGACGAGAAGCCTCGCCTCGTCGGGATGGAGGGCGGTTCTGGCGCTCGCTTTCATCGGCTCGTGCTCCTGTCTTCGGTGATCTCGCCGCGCTCGAGGGTCAGGACGCGGCCGGCGAGAGCGGACGCGATGGCTTGGTCATGGGTGCTGAAGACGATGGTCGCTCCCTCGCGGACCATCCGCTCAAGGCCGCCGAGGATGAGGTCGCGGGAGGCCGAGTCGGCCGAGGCGGTCGGCTCGTCAAGGAGCAGGACGTCGGCGCCCGAGGCCAGGGCCCTCGCGAGGGCGACGCGCTGGGCCTCGCCGCCCGAGAGGGCCCGGTGCCGCCTGCGCTCGAAGCCGGAAAGGCCCAGGAGGGCCATCGCCTCCGCGGCCCTGCGCTCGGCCACGTCCCTAGCCACGGACCTCGACTTGCTTCCGAAGCAGACGTTGTACGATACCGTTCCCGCCAGGATGTAGGGCATCTGGTGAAGATAGACGCTCCTTTGGCGCAGCTCGCTCGAGAGCGCCGCGGGAGAGCCCCTGAACAGGAGGCGCCCCGCGCTGGGCCTCAGGAGGCCGTTCAGGGCCTTGAGGAGGGTGGTCTTGCCGGAGCCGTTTGGCCCGAGCAGGGCGACGCACTCCCCCTCGCGAATGTGGAGCTCGCTCGCGGCGAAGGCGAGGCCCTTGCCGTACCTGATCTCGAGACCCTCGACGGCGTACATCCTAGGCCTCCCTCGGCGTCATCGCGTGGAGGGCGAGGTTGACCGCGAGGGCGATGATGAGAAGGACCAGACCGAGGGAGATTGCCCGCTCGAACTCGCCCTTGCCGGCGTCGAGGGCGATCGCCGTCGTCATCGTCCTCGTGGAGAAGCGGATGTTGCCGCCGAGCATCATGCAGACCCCGACCTCCCCGGTGACCCTGCCGAAGGCTGAGACGATCGCCGCCACGAGGACGACCTTGGCCTCGCGCAGGGTGGCGAGCATCCGCGCGTAGGGACCGGCGCCCAGGGTCACGAGGGTCTCGGCGAAGCGGGGGTCAAGCTTGGAGAGGCCGGCGTAGGTGAGGGAGGCCACGATGGGGAAGGCCAGGACTGACTGGCCGGCGACGACGCCCGCTGGGACGTAGAGGAAGCCCAGGGAACCGAAGGGGCCTGAGCGCGAGATGAGGGAATAGACCAACAGCCCTATGACGACTGTGGGTAGGGCGGTGAGGGCGTTCACCACCGCGGCGAGGGCCCGCCTCCCGGGGAAGTCCCGCGAGGCCAGGGCCATGCCGACAGCGATGCCGGGGAGGGTCGAGAAGATCGTGGAGAAGAGCGAGAAGCCCAGGCTCCTCGTGACAATGCCCCACGTCTCGGCATCGCCGCCAAACAGGAGCCTGAACGCCTCACGCATCCTTCAAGCGCTCAGTACAGATAGAAGCACTGCTCTCCGCCTATTTTGTAGGCGGAGATGAGGGCCTGTCCGCGCGGACCGGTGATCCAGTTCATGAGGGCCAGGGCCCCCGCGTAGTTTGACTGGGGCCATTTCGCCGGGCTGACCGTGATGATGCCATAGGGGTTGAAGAGGATCTTGTCACCCTGGTTCAGGATGGCGAGCTTGGACTTGTCCTTCATCGCGAGCCAGGTGGCCCGGTCGGCGAGGGTGTAGGCGCCCATCTGCTCGGCCATGACGATCACTTGGGACATGCCCTGGCCCGCCTCCTTGTACCAGGCGACGCCCTTGGGGGCGAGGGCGGCGGCCTTCCAGATCTCCTTCTCCTTGACGTCGGTGCCGGAATTGTCGCCGCGGGACACGAAGCCCGCCTGGGCCTTGGCGATGAGGGCGAAGGCATCGAGGGCGGTCTTTGCTTTTGACATGCCCGCGGGATCGGAGGCCGGCCCAAGGACGACGAAGTCGTTGTACATGACGTCCTTGCGGTCCGCTCCGAATCCGGCGGCCATGAAGGCGTCCTCGAGGGCGCGGGCGTGGACGAGGACGACATCGCAGTCGCCCTTCTCCCCGATCTTCAGTGACGCTCCCGTGCCCACGGCGATCACGTCGACTTTGTAGCCCGTCTCCTTCTCGAAGGCCGGGAGGATGGCGGAGAGGAGGCCCGACTGCTCGGTGCTCGTGGTGGTCGCGAGCTTGAGACGGGGATTGGCGGGACTCTGGGCCCAGAGGGCGGACAGGGCAAGTGCGCATGCGAGGACGATGAGGCCGAGCCTTTTCATTTGGAACTCCTTTCCAAGTGCGGGAGGCCTATCCGTTTCCGGCAAGGGCCTTCGACCACGCCTTCCCCCAAGGGGCCGGCCGGTCACGACCGTGGAGCCACGAGTGCGGGCAGACAGTGCTGCCCGATCGGAGGCGTCCCGCAGGCGCGCGCTTTGCGGCGCCCGCTGCCGCCCTCTGGATCGGCACCAAGTGCTTGGACCGGAAGGCGATACGGTTCGGAGCTGGGTCTCAGAATATCCGAGGAGTTTTGGGCCGTCAAGCGATAAACCTTTATGGATATCCGCCAGGGCGGCCCTGTTCTATTTGCCCCTGCCTTGAAGCTTGTTGGCGTCCTCGCAGAGGCCCCTGTGGGCCTCGGTCCAGTCGAGGGGAAGGGAGAGACCGTGGGCGTAGGGCCTGCCTCCGGCGTCGACCGTGACGAAGGTCGCGAAGCCCCTTATCGTCGGCTCAGCCTCGTCGTTGACGAAGACCTCGGCCCCAACCGTGATGCTCTTTGTCCCGGTGCGGGCCGGAAGCGAGACTATCTCGATGGAGTCCCCGGGCATGGCCGGCTTGGTGAAGGTCAGACCGTGGATCTGGGCGCAGACGAGGTCCTCGGGCCGGCCAAGGTAGCGGGCCGCGGCGAGGAAGCAGGATTCGGTGAACCATTCGGCCATGCGGCCCGCGAAAAGTGTGCCGTGGTGGTTGAGGTCCTGGCTCTTCACGAGCCTCGTGGTCCGGGTTTCCTTGAGCATGATGAGGATCATGGTGGGGATTCCGGCCGGGGGTCAAGGCTTGAAGGCCGCAGGCCAGGCTCCAGGGGCCCTCAGTGCGGGCCAGGATGGGCTCGTTAATCAGTATGTTGAAGCCGAGGAGCAAGCATGAGCGATGACCCCGAGCTTGAATACGCGATCCTGGGCGGTGGATGCTTCTGGTGCCTCGAGGCGGTGTACGAGAACGTCGCGGGGGTAGTGGAAGTGCGATCGGGCTATGCCGGAGGGGAGCTCGAGTCGCCGACCTACGAGCAGGTCTGCGCGGGGCTCTCGAACCACGCCGAGGTGGTCAGGATAGGCTTCGACAGGAACCGCGTCTCCTACGAGGAAATCCTCAACTGGTTCTGGAAGATCCACGATCCGACGACCAGGGACCGCCAGGGGGCCGATGTCGGGAGGCAGTACCGCTCGGTGGTCTTCTACCTTGGGGAGGAGCAGAAGCGCCTTGCCGAGGAATCTCTCCACGCCGAGCAGCGCCGCCTCGTCGAGCCCATCGTCACCGAGCTCCTTCCCGCCCCAGTGTTCTGGCCCGCCGAGGACTACCACCAGCAGTATTTCAAGCGCCATCCCGAGTCGGGCTATTGCAGGGTCGTTATCGCCCCGAAGGTCAAGAAGGCGGGCTTCTAGGCCGGCCTGGCCACCGCGGGCTCGGGGGCCTCGGGGCCTGCAGCCCCGCGCCGCCCCGGCCTGCGCTCGCGGTTCCACCACAGGCCGGCGATGATCAGAGCGAGACCCCCGGCGAAGCGCAGGTTGAAACGCTCGCCGGCGAGGAGGAAGCCGAGGAGGACTGTCAGGGCAGTCTCCCAGAAGAAGACCACGCTGCCGCGGCCCGCGGGGACGCTGCGGTAGCCGTAGGACATGAGGGCCTGGGCGAAGAAGGCCCCGACGCCGATGCCCAGGAGGAGGATGATCCCTACTGGACCCCCCAGGGAATGGGGCAGGGGCGCAAAGGCGAGGATGGGCAGGCCGAAGATGCAGGGGCTCAGATAGATGATGATGGGGTTCTCGGTCCTTGAGGCGCTGCGGACATAGTTGACGGCGACACCGGCGAGGAGGGCACCCAGGAGGGCGAGGAGGTCGCCGGCCAGGGTCGCGCCCGAGCCGTCCCGCACGACCAGGATGGCCCCGAGAGAGCAGAATAAGAGGCTCATCAGGGTCTTCGGATTGAAGCGCTCCCGGAAGAACAGGGCCCCGAAAAGCGGCACGAAGACCGGATAGATGTTGCTCAGGAGGGAAGCCCTCCCGGGCCCGGTGAGGGCGATGGCGGCGTAGGTGCAGGCCATCGAGCAGGCGCCGAAGAGGCCGCGGAAGACCAGGACCCAGGGCCGCTCCGACTTTATCCCCCCATACCGCATGTACAGGACGAGGAGGCAGAGGGCCGCCCCGATCACGAAACGGGCCCCCGACATGAAGAAGCCGGAGAAGTAGGGCGAGCTTAGCTTCACCATGAGGGAGGTGAAGGCGAAGATCGTCGCCGCGGCGTAAAGGGCCGCAAAACCTCTGATGCGCAGATTGAGCCTCCGGTGCGCCATCCTAGCTGCCCCGAGGGAGGAGCTTCAAGCCGCCGGGGATCGGGACCTTGCCGGCCAAATGGCCGGCGATGATGGGCCCGGGTTCAGCCATATTATCAAATGAGAAGTATTTTCCCTCTCTAGGAGGTTCCATGGACGCCTTGCACAGCCTATCCGATGCCCTCGCCCAGCTCGCAGCCACGGCGCGGGCCAGGCTTTTCCACGTTCCCTCTTCCCTTGGCGGGAGGACGGCCCTCGGTTTCGACGGGAAGTATCTGCTTGTGCCCGCTGTGGAGGCATCCGAGGCCGAGGAGCTTGAGATCCTCGCCCCCGGCGGCTCAGGCATAAAAGCCCAGGTCAGGGGCTTCGATACCCGGCGGGGACTTGCCGTCCTTGAGCTGGCCAGCCCCTTGCCCTCCACGGCCTGGCAGGCGATGGAGGGCCTGCCTGCCCTCGGTTCCCTCGTCCTCGCCGCCGCCTTCCCCTCGCCCCAGGGGCCCGAAGCAAGGCTCGACGCCGTGCGTTTTGCCGGAGGCGAGGGCGAGGAGGCCTACCTCCAGACCGACGGCCCGGCCTTCCCCGGCTTCTCAGGCGGCGCCCTCGTCGGCCCCGACGGCCTCCTCGCCGGCTTCATAGCCGTGGACAGGGGCGGCAACAGGGGCTGGGCCATGCCCGCGGGCCAGGCCAAGGCGGCAATCGCCTCGATCCTCGAGCGGGGCTTCCCCGGCAAGGCCTGGCTCGGCGTGTCCACAGTCCCCGTGGACGCGCCAGAGAGCTTCGAGGCCCTTTTCGGCGACGACAGAAGATCGGCCCTCATGGTGGCCGGCCTCGAAACGGGCGGCCCCGCGGCGAAGGCGGGCATCATGGCAGGCGACATCCTTGTATCGATCGGTGGCCAGGCCGTTCCCGATCCGGCCAACCTGCGCTCGGCCCTCGACGCGGCGAGACCTGGCCGGGCCCTCCCGATCGGCCTGATCCGTGGAGGCGCCCGCCTCGAGCTCTCCGCCACTCCCTCGGCCAGCCCCGAGGGGGAGGGCCAGGGGCGCCACTGGGGCCACGGCGGGCGAAGGGACCATGGTTGGGGAGGCATGGCGTGGGGCTTCGGCAGGGGCCGCTGAGGATCAGGATCGAAGGCCCGGGGGCCTACAAGCTCGGCTCAAGGGCCCGCGCCGAGGGCCTCGTCCTGGCGGCACCGGGCGAGGAGGCCGACCTGGTCGCCTCCGCGGCCAGGCCCGGGCTTGGCGCCCCCCGTGCCGGGCCAGGGGCCCCGCTCGAGGCCACAAGGGGGGCCGAGAGGACCGCCCCACGGGGAGCCCTCTCCTTGAGCTCCCGCGAGCTCGAGATCGTGGACTATCTCGCCGACGGCTGGTCGAACGCCGAGATCTCCTCGGCCCTCGGCATAGGGGTGCGCACTGTGCGCTTCCACCTCGAGAGCCTGTATTCCAAGCTGGGCGTCACCCGCCGGGGCGAGGCCGTGCGCGAGGCGGTCAGGCTCGGGCTCGTGCGTTTCGACTTCTAGGTCCATACTAAGCCCCATCGTGATCATCTCGGCCTCCCGGCGCACCGATATCCCCGCCCACTACCTGCCCTGGCTCCTCGAGCGGCTCAAGGCCGGCTTCTGCCTCGTGGCCAGCCCCTTCGACGCCCGCCTGCGCAGGAGGGTGAGCCTCGAGGCCGCGGACCTCGACTGCCTCGTGCTCTGGACCAGGGACCTGGGGCCCCTCCTTGCGCATCTGGACGAGCTCGGGGAGCTCTGCCCGCGCTTCATCGTCCACCTGAGCCTCACCGGCTACCCCAGGGCGATCGAACCCGGGGTCCCGGCCTGGGAGGAGTCGGCGGCCGCCGCTGCCGACTTCGCGCAACGCGCCGGACCCGAGAGACTGGTCTGGCGCTACGACCCCATCCTTCTCGCCGACGGTATCGACGCGGCCGACCATGCCAGCAATTTCTCAAGGCTCGCGGGTGCCATGGAGGGCTCCTCGAGCCGTCTCGTCTTGAGCCTCCTCGACGAGTACGCGGGGACCCGCACCCGGCTCGCCCGGGCAGGCTACCCGAACGCGGTCTTCGGCAGCGCAAAGGCGGCCCCCCCGGCGCGTGGGGCACGGGTACCCGAGCCCTGGGCCACGATCCTGGCCGGCATCGCCACGACGGCGCGAGCGCGGGGTTTCAGGCCCTCGGCCTGCGCCGAGCCCTACGATCTGGGGCCTCTTGGCATCGAGGCCGGCGCCTGCATCGATTCGAGCCACATATCCTCCCTGTTCGGGCGGGAACTCACGGGCATGCGGGACAGGGGCCAGAGGAAGGCCTGCCGCTGCGCCCCGAGCGTCGACATCGGCGCCTACGGCTCCTGTCCCGCCGGATGCGCCTACTGCTATGCCTCGCGCGGCGGAGCCATCAGGCTCATGCCCCGGCCGGGCGACGAGTCTCTCGGCAAAGGCCCTACCTCAGGCTGATCAGGGCGACTCCGGCTATGGCCAGTCCTATGCCCGCCACCCTGATCCTCGGCACCTTCTGGCCGAGGAAGATCCTCCCAAGTATGACGGTCGGGGCCGGATAGAGGGAGGTGACGACCGACACCAGCGAAAGAAGGCCGCTGCGCGCCGCCAGGAGGAAGAGGATGTTGGCGCCCATGTCGGCGGTCCCGGCCAGGGCCGTGGTGAGGCGGCCGGCCTTGGCGATCAGGGGCCTCTGGCCCCTGAGCAAAAGGGCTGCACCCATGACCAGGATCGAGACCAGGCGCGAGGCCAGGAGGGGCCAGAGCCCCGAGCCGGGTGAGCTGCGCGAGACCGCGACAAAGAAGCAGCCAAAGCCCAGACCAGCGACCAGGCCTTGCACCATGGCCGAGCGTATCTCCTTCCTGCCACCCTCGCCCTCCCCTCCCCAGGAGAGCAGGACTATCGCCGGGAGGCAGAGCAGGGCACCCGCGATGGCGAGGGCAGAGGGCCTCTCCCCGAGGATGGCTCCGTAGGCCATCGGCACGACGGCGCTCACCAGGGCGGACAGAGGGGAAACGATCGCCACGATGCTCGTCGCTATCCCCCGGTAGAGGGTGAAGAGCCCGAGGGCTCCGCAGAGCCCGGCGAGGAGGCCCCAGGCGATGTCGGCAGGAGCGGGCAGGACGGGCGAGATGAATGCCACGAGGGCGGCCGCGAGGACCAGGCCAAGGAACTGCGAGACCAGGAGGACCGAGAGCAGGGGGCTGCGGTTGGCGGCGTAGCCCCCCGAGAAATCGGCGAGGCCATAAAGGAGGGCGGAGATCCCGGCGAGGAACAAGGACATCGCGGGAGTCTGCCACGAAGCCGCCTCAGGGGGCTAGGGCCGGACCTGGCCTGAGGGCCCGGCCTGCGGGGGGTCTCGCCAGCGGGAGGCCCCGATTGAGGGTGGCCTAGCCCGCAGTCGCCTTGGTATCGCCTGGGGATTCGCCTCCGAGCTCGACCAGACCGGCTTCGGCTTCGGCCTTCCCGCCCTCGGGGACAGGGGCAGCCTCCCCGCCGGTGCGGAAGTTTGAGGTCTCGTCCTTGAGGTCGTCGGCCGTCGTCCCGAGGGCCTGGGAGACCTGGTGGAGGTAGTTGGTCGCCGTCGCGATCTCCTGGACCCCGACCCCGATCTCGGCCATGCCCCTGTTGACCTCGGCGCTGATGTCGGAGACCTGGCGGGCCGACCTCGTCACGAGCTCGACGGTCGCCGCCATCTCGACAGTGGCGTTCTTCACCGTCGAGGTGACGTTGTTGAGGTCGGTCGTCGCGTCGATGATCTGCTCCCCGCCCAAGGCGAGCTCCTGGGTGTTGTTGTTGATCTCCTCGAGGGCCTCGATGGTCGAGCGTATCTCGGAGCGCAGGAGGGAGAAGGTCCTCTCGCTCTCGCTCGAGGCCGAGGCGGCGACCTCGACCTTCTTCATGATGTCCTTGATGACCTTACCGATCTGCTTCGCCGAGTTCGAGGAGGTCGCCGCGAGCTTCCTGATCTCGTCAGCGACGACGGCGAAGCCCTTGCCGAACTCCCCGGCGTGGGCGGCCTCGATGGCCGCGTTCATCGACAGGAGGTTGGTCTGCGAGGCGATCATGTTTATGGTGGCCGATGCCTCGACGATGCCCTCGGCGAGGGACTGGATCTCCTTGCTCGCCTGGGTCGCGTTGAGTATCGCCGCCCCGCTTCGCTCTATCGTCTCGGTCAGGGCCTCGGCCGCGTTCTTCTTGGCGTTGACGACGAGGGCCACGTTCTTGAGCTGGGCTATCATCTGGGCGACCGAGGCCGAGGTCTGCTCGACCGCGGCGGCCTGGCTGCTCGCCGTGCCGTCGAGGCTGCGCACGGTGGCGTCGATCTCCTCCATCGCCGACGAGACCGAGGCGGCCTCCTCGTCGAGCCTGTCGATGCGTTTGGTGATGGAGCGGACGTTGCTGGTGATCTGGACGGCCGCCGAGGCGGTCTCCTCGATGTTGGAGAGGAGGTCCTCCTTCCGGGATACGACCTCGTCGGTCGACTTCATCACCCGCACGACGATGGTCCGCAGCTTGTCGACGAAGGTGTTGAAGCCCGTGGCGAGATCGCCCAACTCGTCGTTCGACCTGACCTCGAGGCGCCTGTCGAGGTTGCCCTCTCCCTGCGCGAGGTCGACCAGGGTGCCCGTCAGGCGCTTCAGGGGGCCAAGGACGAGGGCGCGCAGGACGAAAAGCCCCAGGACGGCGATCCCGAGGAAGACCAGGACGAGGACGAGGATGGGCGGAAGGACGATCCTCACGGCCTCGCTCACTGCCTGGTCACGCGAGATGGTGAAGAGGACGTTCCACTTGGTGCCGGACAGGGGGAAGACGTAGGCGCTCAGGTTGCCGAGCTTCTGGTCCCGGTAGTCGACGCTGAAGATCTTCGCCGCAGCGAGCTTGGAGAGTGCGTCGGCGCTCAAGCTGACGCCCAGCTTCTCGAAGCTGGCCTGGATCGTCTGATGTGCCGAAAGGTCAAAGTCGGGGTGGAAAATCACCTTGCCGTCGGCCCTGGTGTAGAGGATGGTGCGCAGGCCGTAGGCGGCGCTCTGGTCCTTGAGTAGCTGGATCAGGCCGGAGAGGTCGAGGTCGGCGGCCACGATGCCCGTGACCTTGCCTTTATCCCCGAAGACCGGGACCGCGAGGCTCACGACGATGGCTCCCGCGTTGCTCGCCGAGGCGTCGACATAGGGCTCGGTGACGAAGGCGTACAGGTCCTCGGGCCCCTTGATCGCGGCGCCCTTGTACCAGGGCCGCGTCCTGGCGTCATAGTCCGCGGGGAGGGGCCCGTCCCAGTGGTCCATGAGGAGGTCGGGGCTCCCTCCCGAACCAAGGTAGATCAGCCTGAAGGCTCCCTTTGGAAGGTAGGCGTGGAGGTAGCGGGAGAGCTCCCGGTTGCGCGGCAGGGCATAGTCCTTCTCTGTCCTGGGAAGGATGGGGCCCGAGGCGAGGTAGTCGCCGATGAGGGTCGAGGCCGCGAGGGACTGGAGGACCTGCATGTTCTTCTGCACGTAGGACTCGATGGTGTCCCTCACGTGGATGCCCTTGGCGGTCAGGAGCTCGGCGTTGTTGGAGAGGGCCATGCTGCGCTCGGTGGCGAAAAGGAAGGCCGCGATCCCGAGCACCGCGAGGACCGGCAGGACGAGGGTGAGGAGAAACAGCTTCCAGGCAACGGAGAAACGCGTCTTGGCGGCGGTCATGGCACTCCTCGCCCCGCTTTCGCCTTGGCGAGGCCGGGCATTCTTAAGTATGATGAAATGCCGGCGCAAAGCCAATCCCCGATCGAAAGCGAAGGAGATAAGCCGATGATTCCCGCCCCCATCGAGGATGCAGGCCTCGTCCGCAGGATCGCTTCCCTCCCCCCCGACGGCATGACGGTGTTCACCCTCGGTCGCGGGAGGGTGAGGGGCGCCCTCCTCCATGGGACCCGAATGGTGAACCAGATGAGGGCGAACCACGGACTTGGACCCCTGGAGACCCTCGTGCTCGGAAGGGCCTACCTGTGCGCCGGCCTCCTGTGCGCGACCATCAAGGGAGAGGACGGGCTCGCTCTGCGAGTCGACGGCGACGGCCCGGCCGAGGGCTTCTCGGTCGAGGCCAAGGCCGAAGGGGCGGTCAGGGGCTACCTCTTTAAAAGCCCCATCTTCCCCGATGCCCCGAGCGAGGCCATCGACACCTCGCGGCTCTTCGGAAGGGGGGGCCTCACCATGACCCGCTTCAGCGGCGACCGGGGCCGCCCCTACACCGGCACCATAGCGCTGCGCACTGGCAGGCTCGCCCAGGACCTCGCTGTCTATTACATGGAGTCCGAGCAGACGAGGACGGCCTTCGACGCCAGCATCCACTTCGACAGGGAGGGGCGATCCATGGGCGCGGGCGCCCTTTTCTTCCAGGCCCTGCCTGGCTCGGACGACGGTTTTCTCACCGAGGTCGAGGACTGCCTCGGCTCCCTGCCCTCGATCGGCCTGTGGTTCGCCGAGGGCGGCACCAGGGACCGCTTCATCGACCAGCTCCTAAAGGAGCTCTCTCCCCAGCGCATGGGGGAAAAGGCCGTCTCCTTCTCCTGCGACTGCTCGAAGGCGCGCTTCGGCTCCTTCCTGGGCTCGGCCAGTCGCGAGCTCCTCGTGGATCTCATCGAGAAGGGCCCCTGGCCCACAGAGACCCTCTGCCACAACTGCGGTTCGGCCTACTATTTCGACAGGGTGGAACTCGAGACGATGCTGGCCTCGGCAAGGCCGCTCTAGGAGGGGGGCAGCTCGAGGGGGGACGAGGCCGAGAGCAGGCTCGAGCCCGACCCATGCTCGACCCTGATCGCCTCCCCGGCTTCGAGCGTCACTTCGGTGCGCGGGACCGCTCCCTCGCGGCGGGAACGCACAAGGACGGATCTGCCGCGATACGCGATCCTGAAGCTGAGCCCCGTCCAGGCCCGGGGCAGGACGGGATCGAGGCCGATGGCCTCGCCCAGGGGCCTGAAGCCGCCGAAGCCGAAGACCAGGGCGAGCCATGTCCCGCCCATGTTGGCGGCGTGGAGCCCGTCCTTGGTGTTGCCGTGGGCGTCGTCGAGGTCGAGCCGCACCGTCTCCGCAAAATAGCGCAGGGCCTTCTCCGCGTCCCCGAGCCGGGCCGCCATCGCGGCGAACGCGGCGTAGGAGAGTGAGGAGTCATGGGTCGTGATTCCCTCGTAGTAGGCATAGCTGTTGCGGACCGTGCTCTCTGCCGCGAGGCCGGGCAGGAGGAAGTGGGCCAGGACGGCGTCGGCCTGTTTGCAGACCTGGAAACGCCTCAGGGTGAGGTGGTGGTAGTGGAGCAGGAGGGGATAGTGGTCGGCGGGGGTCCCCGCGAAGTCCCAGGGAGCCTTTCGAAGGAAACCGTCGTCCTGGGGGCTCACGTCGCGCTCCCTGTCGTGGGGCAGGTACATCGAGGCGGCAGCCCTGGCCATGAGGGTGCGCTCCTCCTCGCCCAGGCCGAGCCTCAGCTCCAGGGCCGAAAGCTCGCGCGGGGCCTGCGAGGCCAGGATGGCCCTGGCCTCGAGGGCCTTCTCTAGGTTGAAGGCAGCCATCGCGTTTGTGTAGTAGTTGTTGTCGACGATGCAGGTGTACTCGTCGGGGCCCGTGACCGCCTCGATCCTGAAGCCCTCGGGCGAGGGATGCCCGAGAGCGAGCCAGAGCCTGGCTGTCTCGAGGAGGAGCTCGGCCCCGCCCTCGACGAGGAAGCCCAGGTCGGCCGTGGCCTCGTAGTAGCGCCAGGCCGCGTAGGCTATGTCGGCGTTGATGTGGTACTGGGCCGAGCCCGAGGGGTAGTAGGCCGAGCATTCCCGGCCCGCGATGGTCCGCCAGGGAAAGGCTGCGCCCCGCTTCTGCCCCATCTCGCGGGCGTGGGCGCGCGCGCCCTCCAGGGTGGAGTGGCGGTACATGAGCATGCCGCGTGCAAGGGCCGGGTTGGTGTAGCAGAAGAAGGGCAGCATGTAGATCTCGGCGTCCCAGAAGTAGTGGCCCTCGTAGCCCTCGCCCGAGAGGCCCTTCGCGGGGATGCTCGAGGCCCCGTCGCAGGGTGCGCTCTGGAGGAGCTGGTAGAGGTTGAAGCGCAGGCCCTCGTCGAGGCCGCCGTCGCCCCCGATCTCGACACCCGCCCGTTTCCAGAAGCCGGCTAGTATCTCGGCCTGCTCGGCCGCGAGCTCCTCGAAGCTCCTGGAATCGAGCCTGGCCGCGATGGCCCTGACCGAGCCGGCGACCCTGCCGTGCCGCCTCGAGTCGGCGTAGAAATTCTTGCGCGTTAGGCGAAATACCTCTCCCGGCTCAAGGTGGAAGAGCAGCCTCGCCGAGGCACCGGTCGCCGTCCTCAGGGCCCCGACCTCGAGGCCCGATCCTCCCTCGCAGGAGAAATCCGACAGGACGCCAAGGGAGACAGCCGTCGACCGGGTGCGCGACTCGACATAGAGCCTCCCTCCCCTGCCAGAGGCCGAGGCCTCGCTCGAGAGGACCTCGAGGGGCTTGAAGGCGCTGCCCGAGACCCTCGGGTCGGAAGGGTCGAAGAAGTTCTCGACGTCCCCATCGAGCCCGATGATGAGCTCAAGATCGAGGGCCGAAGCCAGGGCGGCCACGGAATACTCGACGGCGAAGAGCTCGCGGGTCGATAGGGAGACCAGGCGCCTCACCCCCACGGCCAGCTCGGTCCCCGTGGACGAGCGCCACACGAAGGAGCGGCTCGCGACGCCCGTGCCAAGGTCAAGGCTACGCCTGTAGCCCCTTGTCCTGCCGGGCTCCAGGACGACCCGCTCGCCTCCCACGATGAGCACGATGCCCTGGGCATCGGTGACGTTCACGATCTTCTCGCCCGTCTCGGGGAAGCCGTAGAGCCTCTCGGGGTGCTCTATCGGGTGGGTGTCGTAGAAGGCGTTGATGTAGCTGCCCCGGACCGAGGCGAGCCCTTCGGGATAGCCCTCCTCGAAGTTGCCGCGCACGCCGAGGTAGCCGTTGGCGCAGTGGAAGAGGGTCTCCTCGAGGAGGAGGCGGGAGGGATCGAAGACCGTCGACTCTAGCACATGGGACACGTGGACCACCTAGTCATCAATGCACCGTGGAGATCGCGGAGGCCGCGGAGAATGGGCCTGAAGATACGAACGCTGGATAAGGCGGATGGGATGCGAATCGCAAGCCACCATCTCAAAGGGACGAGGCCGACCCGATTCGCTTCGTTTGATTCTGCTTCCTATCCCTCCGCGTTCTCCGCGCCCTCCGCGGTGAGTTTTCTTGTCGCCGAACGGGGCCCTATCCCTTGACCGAGCCCGCCATGAGACCCCGCACGAAGTAGCGCTGCAGGCTGAAGAACACGAGCAGCGGCAGGATCATGCTCAGAAAGGCCCCCGAGGTGAGGTAGTGCCAGTCCTGGCCCTTCTCGCCCACCATCGCGGCGAGGGCGCTCGTCACGACGCGGTTCCTGTCCCCGAGGAAGATCAGGGCGACCAGGTAGTCGTTCCACACCCAGAGGAACTGGAAGATCGCGAAGGAGGCGAGGGCTGGCATCGACAGGGGGATGACGAGACGGACGAACATCGTGAAGGGGGTCGCCCCGTCGAGGAAGGCCGACTCGAAGATGTCGCGCGGCAGCTGGCTAATGTAGTTGAAGAGGAGGTAGACCGCGAGGGGGAGGCCGAAGCCGGTGTGGGCCAGCCACATCGCGAGGAACTGCCCGTTGAGGCCCAGCTTGGTGAAGTCGCGCAGCACGGGGATGAGGGCGATCTGCAGGGGCACGACGAGGAGGGCCACGACGATGACGAAAAGGGTCTTGCGCCCCGGGAACTCCATCCATGCGAAGGCGTAGGCGGCGAAGGCCGCGATGAGGATGGGTATGAGGGTCGAGGGTATGGCGACGGCGAGGGAGTTGAGCACCGCGTCGGCGAAGTTGTTCCCCTGGCGCGTGATCGTGTCCCCGTTGCCGTTCTTGTACTGCACCTCCCCGCCCGTGAGCACGCCCTTGTAGTTGTCGAGGGTGAGGTTCACGCCAAAGCCCACCCACTTCCTCTCCTGGGCGACCAGGGTGAGGGTGCGCTTGTTGCCGTACCACTGGAGTCTGCGCTCGGGACTGACCTGGACTCCCTCGCGCCACTCGGCGAAGCTCGCGCTCTTGCCCTCGATGGATATCTCTCCGTCGAGGTCGAGCTTCGGGTCGACCTTGACCTCGCCCGTCTTGATCCAGGCCCTGTGGGGGAAGACCGTCCACCAGCCCGAGGAGAAGATGTCCCGGGAATCGCGGAAGGAGGTGACGAGGACGCCGAAGGCCGGGACAATCCACACCAGGCAGAGGATGACGAGGACCAGGTTGACGAGGGAGCCGCCCCTGCGGCGTTCGAGGCTCCCGGCGGCTATGCCCTTCTTCCTCATTTGAATGCCTTCCTTTCGGAGAACTGCCGCAGGTTGTAGAACATGACGGGTATGACGGCGACCAGGAGGACGATGGCTATCGAGCTGGCCCTTCCCGTGTTCCCGTAGGTGAACTGCTCGAGGTAGAACTCGTTGGCGATGACGTTCGTCCCGTAGTTGCCGCCCGTCATGACGCGCACGATGTCGAAGAGCTTGAGGCTGAAGATGACGATCGTCGTCGTGACCGTGACGATGCTCCCCCGGATCGCGGGGATGATGATGCGGAAGAAGACCTGGAACTCGGTCGCCCCGTCGATGCGGGCGGCCTCGATCATCTCGGCGGGGATGCCCTTTATGGCCGAGGAGAGGATCACCATCGCGTAACCTGTCTGGAGCCAGACCATGATTGCGATGAGGAGGAAGTTGTTCCAGCCGGGGTAGAGGAGCCAGGCCTGGGCCCTGCCCCCCAGAGCCACGACGATCGCGTTAAGAAGGCCAATCTCCTCGAGCCCGACGCCCTCGCCCTTGTAGGCGTAGATGAACTTCCAGATCACCCCCGCGCCGACGAAGGAGATGGCCATGGGCATGAAGATGATCGCCTTGTAGACCTGCTCGAAGCGGCTGCGGTCGGCGAGGACGGCGATTATGAGTCCAAGCCCGACGCAGAAGGCCGTGCCGAAGACCATCCAGATGAGGTTGTTGCGGAAGGCCTCGAGCATGATGCGGTCGCTGAAGGCGAAGCGGTAATTCTCGAGAAAGACGAATTTGAGGCTCGACTCGTCGAAGAAGGAAAGCCAGAGGGTGCGCAAGGTGGGCAGGACGAGGAACCAGAAGAGGAGGACCAGAGCCGGGCCCGCGAAGACGGCAGGGAGGGCGATGCTCCTGGCCCTGCGCGGCAAGGTCTCGGCCATGGCGTTGAGCACCGTGTAGAGCAGGCCCACCGAGCCGATGCCCCACACCACGGCAAGGAGGACGATGACGATCTTTGAGCCGTGCCAGGCACGAAGGAAGGCGAATCCTCCGTAGAGGAAGAACACTGTCAGGGCAAGCAGGGCCACCAGGCCAAAATACCTGCTGATCCTGCCCTGCTGTCCGCTCATCGGGGCCTCCATGGACGGGAAGCGGGCGGCGCCTTTGGGCGCCGCCCGGAGGGCATCAGTTCTTCGCTGCTTACTTGGGCCAGGAGGCGTCGATGGCCTTGGCGGCCTGGTCGAGGGTCTCGGAACCGCTCACCCACGCCGTCATGTGCTTCCAGAAGGAGCCGGCGCCCACGGCGCCCGGCATCATGTCCGAGCCATCGAAGCGGACCGAGCTCGCGTTGAGGATCATCTCGGCGACCTTGCGGTCGACGTAGTTGGAGTACCACTCGAGCTTGGAGTCCTTGTGCGGGGAGATCGCCCCGCCGGCCTTGACCCAGGACTCGACCGAGGCGGCCGTGGAGAAGTACTGCATGAGTGCGCGGACCTCGGGGCGGTCGTTGAACATCGCGTAGATGTCGCCGGCGACGAGGACGGGCTTGCCGTACTTGGGGTCGATGGGCGGCAGGTAGAAGAAGTCGTAGTCCTGTCCCGCCACGAGGTTGTTCGGGAAGAAGGAGGTGATGAAATTGCCCTGGCGGTGCATCCAGGCCTTGGGCGGATTGTCGAACATCGGCTTGGGTGCGTCGCCGAAGAAGGTCGTCGCGATGGCCTTGCGGCCTCCGTAGACGTAGCCGTCGGTGAACCACATGTCGGCCATCGTCTGCATGGCCTTCTTGACCTCGGGGCTGTCGAACTTGAGCTCGCCCTTGACCCACTTGTCGTAGTTGGCGAGGGTCGTGGTGCGCAGCATGATGTCCTCGATCCAGTCGGTGGCCGCCCAGCCGGTGGCCGCGCCGGACTCGATGCCGATTGCCCAGGGAGTGTCCCCGTCCTTCTTGATCTGGTCGCAGAGCTTCACGAGCTCGGCCCAGGTGGCCGGAACCTTGTAGCCGGCCGCGTCGAAGGCCTTCTTGTTGTACCACACGCAGCTCTTGCCGTTGACCCGGCCCCAGACGCCGGCGACGATCTTGCCCTTGGGCCCGGTCATGGTGGCCATGTCGAGCCAGCTCTGGTTGTAGTTGGCCTTGACCTTGTTCATGTCGAGGACCTTGCTGAGGTCGACAACCTTGCCCTTCTTCACGAAGCTCTCGAGGAGGCCGGGCTGGGGGAAGTCCACGATGTCGGGGGCGTTGCCTCCGTCGACGCGGATCGAGATCGAGGCCTCGAATTCCTTCGAGCCCTCGTACTGGACGTCGATGCCCGTCTTCGCCTCGAAGCTCTTCATCGACTCGTTGAACTTCACAGCGTCATTGTCGGTGAAGGGTCCCGCCATGCGGATGATGGTGCCCTTGTACTTGCCAGCATAGGCGTCGGAAAGCGGATCGGCCGAAATCGCCATGGTCGCGACCAGGAGAGCCGCGAGCGCGAGGACCGCAACAATACCTTTCTGCATGATGGAAGCCTCCTTTGGAACAAACGGATTGCCTCCAAATCCTAAGTCCGGGATCTGGAACGCGTTTACACGATTTTCTTTCCTTGAGCACGATTTTAACCTAAAATGTGGTCATGAGCGACCCTTCCATCGCATCGATCATTGAGCGGGCCTTCGCCCGGGAGCGGATGCGCAACATCGACCGCCGTTTCGTCCACGCGCCCTTCCTCGTCGAGCGCCGCCTCTCCGACTACATTGTCGCCGGCGACAGGGAGGCGGCCCTGGCCACTCTCGCCCTGATCAACTCAAGGGAGAGGGCGACACTGGCCGGGGAGAGGCTGCGTTCCCTCAAGAACGGGATCATCGGTTCCTGCACCATCTACACGAGGGCCGCCATCGAGGGCGGTGTCGACTCCGAGCTCGCCTTCACCTTGAGCGACACCTTCATCCGCAGGATCGAGGCCGCGAGGGAGGAGGAGGAGCTCTCGCATTTCGAGGAGGGCATGGTCGAGCGCTTCATCGAGCTCGTCTTGCGCTACCGCACCGAGAAGCGGGACGTCCTTGTTTCGAGGGCGGCGAGGATCGTGCGGTCCAGGATCCAGCGCAAGATCACCCTCGCCGAGACTGCCGCCGCCCTGGGGGTGAGCGCACCCTACCTGTCCTCGCAGTTCAGGAAGAAGATGGGAGCGAGCTTCGTCGACTTCGTGCACAGGACCAAGGTCGAGGAGGCGACCTATTTCCTCAGGGCCACCGACATGAGCGTGATGGAGATCGCCCAGAGGCTCGGCTTCACCTACCAGGCCCATTTCGCCCGCGTCTTCGCGAAGACCCTCGGCATGTCGCCCACGGCCTACCGCAAGGCCCATCTCATCGCCTAGCGGCCCTGGGGCCGCTTGCGCGTCACCTGTCCACGGGTTTATAAGTGGCGACAATGGATCAGATCAAAGCCTTTGTCTTCGACCTCGACGGGGTCCTTGTCGATACCGCCAAGTTCCACTTCCTCGCGTGGCGCCGCCTCGCGCGCGAGCTCGGGGGCGACCTGAGCAGCGCCGACAACGAGAGGCTCAAGGGCGTCTCGCGCATGGTCTGCCTGGACATCATCCTCTCAATCATCGGGGCCGAGGCCAGGCCTGAGGAGAAGCTCCTCCTCGCCGACAAGAAGAACGCCTGGTACCGCGAATACCTTCGCACCATGGATCCGGGTGGGGTCCTGCCCGGGGCCCGCGAGTTCGTGACCGCGGCGAGGGAGGCCGGTTTCAGGACCGCCATCGCGAGCGCGAGCAGAAACACCCCCACCATCCTCGAGGCCACGGGCATCGCCTCCCTCTTCGACGCCGTGGCAGACGGCAACAAGGCGGTGCGGGCCAAGCCGGCCCCCGACGTCTTCCTCGTGGCCGCCCGGGAGCTCGGCATAGCCCCAGAGGCCTGCATCGTCTTCGAGGACGCGGCAGCCGGCATAGAAGGCGCCATCGCCGCCGGCATGGGGACTGTCGGCATCGGGGAGACTGCCAGGCTCCCGCGTGCCGGCATCGTCCTGCACAACCTTGTCGGCATCGGCCCCGCGGAGCTCCTTGAGCTCTTGGCCAAGGCCGAGGAGGGGCGCGGCGCGGGGGGCAGGGGCGGCCCGGCGGGCGCCCGCTCTGGCCAGGATTCCCGGGGAGGGGACTGGTGAAGACCGCCGCGAGGGTCGCGCGGGCTGTGGCGCGTCTCGCTTCAGAGCCTGGGGGCGACGCCTTCTTCTTCTCCCGCCTGGGAGGCCGCTACGAGACCATCCTCGGGCTTTTCCGATCCCTCTATGGCCAGGCCGAGGGCTTCGAAGCCCTGCTCGCCCGGCTCGAGTCCCTCCTCCTCGCGAAGTACCGCGAGCGGCCAGAGGAGCTGAAGGCCGCCGACCTTGCCCGGGAGGCCCATAAATGGGAAAGCCCCGAGGGCCGCTCGGGCGCCTGGTACCTCGAGCCGGGCCTGGCGGCCTACCAGCTCTACCTCGACCGCTTCGCCGGAGACCTCAGGGGCTTTTCGTCGAAGATACCCTACCTCGCAGAGCTCGGGGTCAGGCTCATCCACCTCATGCCCTTCTTCAAGAGCCCGGCCGGCAACAATGACGGGGGCTACGCGGTGAGCGACTACCTCGGCGTCGATCCGCGCTATGGCAGCAACGCCGAGCTTGCCGCCGCCGCGGCCGCCCTGCACGAGCGCGAAATGTACCTCGCCGCCGACCTCGTCCTCAACCACTGCGCCGACGACCATCCCTGGGCCGCCGCGGCCAGGGCGGGGGACAGCCGCTGCCGCGGTTTCTTCTACGCCTACGGCGACCGGACGGTGCCAGACCGCTTCGAGGCCGCGATGCCCGAGGTCTTCCCCGAGACCGCCCCCGGCAACTTCACCTGGGTAGACGAGATGCAGGCCTGGGTCATGACCGTCTTCCACGATTTCCAGTGGGACCTCAACTGGTCCAACCCCGAGCTCCTCCTCGAGATGCTCGCCGTCCTCCTTGGCATGGCCAACCTCGGCATCGACCTTATAAGGCTCGACGCCGTGCCCTACCTCTGGAAGCGGGCGGGGACGAGCTGCCAGAACCTCGACGAGGCCCACGTCATCGCCCGCCTCCTCAAGGCCTGCGCCGAGGTCGTGGCCCCGGGCGTCGCCTTCCTCGCCGAGGCGATTGTCCGGCCCGCCGAGATCATCCGATACCTGGACTCGGGCGGCGTGGAGGAGTGCCAGCTCGCCTACCACGCCTCCCTCATGGCCTCCCTCTGGGAGGCCCTCGCGACGCGCAAGCCCAGGCTCCTTGCCCTTTCCTTTGGCGGGGAGACCCGCCTGGAAGAAGGCTCGGCCTGGCTTTCCTACGTGCGCTGCCACGACGACATCGGCCTCGGCTACGAGGA
>JANXYO010000088.1 GCA_025356015.1 Spirochaetaceae bacterium | reverse complement strand
CGAGCTCGAGCTCGACCCCTGGAGTCTCGAGCCCCGCGTGCTCGGGGCCTGGCTCTGCGTCGACGGCGGCGAGGTGGTCTCGCCCGAAAGGGCGGCCTCCAGCCTGCGCGCGGGCACGGCCGATGCCCTTGGCGCCTGCCTGCATGAGCGCCTCGATCCATCGGGGCAGCCCAAGGCGGGAAGGGGCTATTTCTCCTACGGCCTCCTGCCCCTCAACGAGTTGCCCCCGATCACGATCGACTTCCTTAAGCCTCCTCGCAGGGCCCAGGCCAAGGGCATTGGGGA
The DNA here is from genome assembly GCA_025356015.1 of Spirochaetaceae bacterium. Lineage (GTDB taxonomy): Bacteria > Spirochaetota > Spirochaetia > Treponematales > Rectinemataceae > JANXYO01. The sequence continues at coordinate 22,038 of JANXYO010000088.1, read as the reverse complement.
GCTTCCCTTCGACCTCATCCCGGCTGCCTTCCTGACGGCGCTTTCCCAGGCCGCCGATGCCCCATTCTCCTGTCTTCCCGTCCCACCCGAGGAGCTCATAGCGGGAGTGGAAAGCCTGTGACCCTCCCCTTCATCCTCAATGGAGAGGACGTGGTCGCCCGCGTCCGCTCGGGAGACCGCCTGTCTGAGGTCCTCCGCGAGAGCTTCAAGCTCCTGGGTGTGCATTCCGACTGCCGCTGCGGACGCTGCGGACGCTGCCTCGTCCTCCTCGATGGAAAGCTCGTGCCCTCCTGCATCGTGCCCGCATTCCGCGTGCGGGGCAGGGAGATTGTCACGATCGAAGGCTATGCCCAGACCAACGAGTACCAGGACCTCGTCGCAGGTTTCAAGGCTGCGGGCATCGAGACCTGCGGCTTCTGCGATTCGGGCAAGATGCTGGCGGCCGGGGCCCTCCTCGAGCGCCGCGCCCGCCCCATGCCCCAGGAGATACTCGAGCAGCTCTCGGCCGTGCCATGCCGCTGCACCGACGCCGAGGCCCTGGTAAAGGCCGTCCAAGCAGCCGCCGATTTCAGGGCCAGGAGGCACTTCAGCCGTGGTCATTAGCGAAGTCCACTACCCGAAGGACCTGAGCGAGCTCTTCGACATCCTCAAGCGGCATCCCGATGCCCTCCTTTATGCGGGCGGGACCGAGATCCTGCGAGAGCAGGGCGGAAGGGCGGTCGAGCTTCCCGAAACCGTCATCTCGATCTATGCCCTGCCCGAGCTCAGGCGGGTCGACCTCACCGAACGCTTCCTCGAGATAGGCGCCGCCATCACCCTCTCGGAGATCCTCGATCTTGGCGACACCGCCCTCCCTCCCCTGCTCGCCGAGGCCCTGCGCGGCATAGGGACGGCATCCCTGCGCAACCTCGCCACCTTAGGCGGCAATCTTGCCTGCAGGAGCCGCTTCATGGATGCCTGGCCTGTCCTGGCCTGCCTCGACGCTCTGGTGGAATTCAGGAACGCGGGAAGCTCGGCGTGGATCAACGTAAACAGGCTGGCCGGGCAGGACGGCCGGCCGGCCGCCCCGATAGGGGGGGTCATGACGCGGATACGGGTGCCCCTCGAGCGATGGGACGCGACCGCCCTGAGGAAGGTGGGGCGCCGGGACTACCCGGCAAGCGAGACGGCTGTGTTCGCCCTCGCCGCCCGCGGCGAGAAGGGCATCCTCGCCGAGTTCCGCCTGGCCTTCGCAGGCGAGACCGCGCTGCGGCTCGAGGAGATCGAGGCGAGGATAATAGGGAGGTCGCTGCCACTTTCCGAGCGGGAGCGCAGGACATTCGGTGGAGAATACCGCGAGGCGGCCTCGGCCCTTCCCCGGGGCCTGGCCCTCCAGTTCGGCGCCCTCGTCGAGGCCGCCCTGGACATTCTGGCGCGATGAGCGAAGCAAGAAAGGCTGGCACCCTCTACCTCGTGCCTAACCTCCTGGACGACTTAAGTACCCCCGAGCTCGTCCTCCCTGCCCTGGTCATGGACAGGGTGCGCCTCCTGCGCCGCTTTGTCGTCGAGGGGGAGAAATCGGCCTGGCGCTTCCTTAGCAGGGTCCTCGACCGCGAGGCCCTGGCCGGCGTGAGCATGGAGCGCCTCGACGAGCATACCGAGGCCAAGGATGTCCCCCTCCTCCTCTCCCCCCTCCTCAAAGGGGAGGATGTCGGCCTCCTCTCCGAGGCTGGCATCCCCTGCGTCGCCGATCCCGGTGCCGCCCTTGTCGCACTCGCCCACGATGCGGGAATCCGCGTCCAGAGCCTCGTGGGCCCCTCCTCGATCCTCCTCGGCCTCTCAGCCTCAGGCCTTGACGGCCAGCGCTTCAGCTTCCTCGGCTACCTGCCACAGGACCCCCTGGCGAGGCGGGAGGCCCTCGCGGCAATAGACCGCGGGGTAAGGCAGGACGGGGCGACGCGAATCTTCATCGAGACCCCCTACCGGAATGCCCGGCTCCTCGCCGAGTGCATTGGGACCCTCTCGGCCGACACGCGGCTCTGCGTCGCGGCCTCCCTGACCGGGAAAGACGAGAGGGTCAGGAGCGCCGATATTGCGTCCTGGCGCGCCACGGCCTGGGAGCTTGGCAAGGAGCCCGCGGTATTCCTGATCGGCCGTGCTGGCCTTTCCGGGGCCCCCGACAAGGGCCCGCCTTGCCTTGACCGCGGAACACGCATGGGACATAGTGGGAATGTATGCAGAAGCAGGAAACGCTGAACTATGCCGAGCAGTTCAAGGACGCGACAGTATCCTTCTCGCCCTTTGTCCAGCGCTCGACCGGCATAGTACAATCCCAGACCGTGCTCAAGGTCGACACCTACGACCTCATCTGCGTACCCTACCAGCTCACCATGTCCAGGGCCGTCCTCCTCGCCTCGCTCTCCAGGGACGAGATCGTGTTCTTCCAGCGCTTCACCAACGCCCTTGCCGGCCTGAAGCTCATGGTCCAGGCAGCCAACGCCAGGGAACCGAGCAAGATATTCTGCCGATGCATGGTCACGGGGGTGGCCGCCGTGAAGTCCAGGGAGAGCGTTGGCATACTCTCCTGCGACTTCAAGCCCATCCCGCCCGACCTCGCCTCCATCCTGGGTGAGCATCTCATGTTCGTGGAGCGCCTGCGCGCCCAGGCCTCGGATTTCCGCGACAGGGCCGTCGCCATAAGCCCCGAGAGCTCCCGGCACCTCGGCTTCAACAACTACGCGGTGATGACGGCGGGGACAGAGCAGCACAAGCTCGCCCTCTTTTCCCTCGCCGTGAACCGGATCGACTTCCTCATGCCCATGCGCTCGCCCGACATCGCCGTCGGCACCGCGGTCTCCTTCAGCCTTTTCTTCCAGCGTTACCGCTTCAGCGTCTCGGGCACGGTCCGCAGCGCCACCAGGCTCCCCACGGGGATCCAGAGGGTCGCGGCGGTCCTCGACTTCTCCCCCGAGCTCGTCGACGTCATGGGCGACTATTTCTACAGCTACGGTGAGAAGGCCAGGGAAGCCTAGGGGAGCTCCCGAGCGATGGCCTCGGCGACCCTGATGCCGTCGATGGCCGATGACATGATCCCCCCGGCGTAGCCCGCGCCTTCGCCGCAGGGATACAGGCCCCCGAGGGAGGATTCGAAAGCACTGTCCCTCAGGATCCGCAGGGGCGAGGAAGTCCTGGACTCCACCCCGGTCAAAACAGCGTCACTTCTCGCGAAGCCCCTGATCCTGCGGTCGAAGTCCTGGATGCCCTGCTTTATCGCGGTGGCGACATAGGGAGGAAGGCAGGTCTCGAGGTTGGCGAGGGCCCAGCTCCCCCTTGTCTCGGGCCTGACCAGGCCCAGGGAGCTCGACTTCCTGCCTGCCACGAAGTCGCCCAGAGTCTGGACCGGCATGGACATGTCCCGCCCCCCCGCCTCGAAGGCCAGACGCTCCCACTTCCTCTGGTACTCGACCCCGTCGAGCAGACCGCCGCCCTCGAAGTCCTCGGGCCTCACCGTCACCACGACAGCGCTGTTCGCGTTGGGCGAATCCCGGGCGAAGTCGCTCATCCCGTTGCAGACCACCATGCCTGCCTCTGAGCTCGAGTTGACGACCCGTCCTCCCGGGCACATGCAGAAGGTGTACACGCCGCGTCCGTCGGCAGCCCTGGCGGTGAGCTTGTAGTCGGCGACCGGCAGGTTCCTGTGGCCGAACAGGGGCCCGAACTGGTTGCGGGAGATCATCTCCTGGGGGTGCTCGATCCGTAGGCCAAGGGCGAAGGCCTTCCTCTCCATCGCCAGGCCCGAGGAGGCGAGCCAGGCAAAAGTGTCGCGCGAGCTATGGCCGATGGCGAGCACGACCACGGATGCCTCTATCTCCTCCTCCCCGTTCACGACCACGCCGGCCACCCTGCCCCCGGAGATCCTGAGGGCAGTGACCTTGCTCCCGAAGCGCACCTCGCCGCCCAAGGCCTCGATCTTCTTACGGAGCTTCCTCACCACGCCCACGAGGTAGTCGGTCCCGATATGGGGCTTGCCGAGGTAGGCGATCTCCGGCGGTGCCCCCGCCTCGACAAGCTCGGAAAGGACCTTCGAGTTCCTGAAGGCCTCATCCGAGACCGATGTCGTGAGCTTGCCGTCCGAATAGGTTCCGGCGCCTCCCTCGCCAAACTGGATGTTCGATTCGCTGTCGAGGCCCTTGCCGTCAAAGAAGGCCGAGACCCTGGCGCTGCGCATCTCGACGCTCTCGCCCCGCTCGAGGACTATGGGCCGGTAACCGGCTTCCGCGAGCAGGAGGGCGCAGAAATAGCCGGCCGGTCCCGCCCCGACGATGACGGGCCTCGTGTCCAGGTCCCGCCTGCCTTCTGGGAAGGAATAGCCCCTTTCCGCCACTGCGCCAAGGATCCCGGGACGCAGTCCCCTGTCGTGGGAGCGCAGGGTCTCGACCCTGACCGCGTAGATGACCAGGATGCGAGCTCTGTCCCTCGCGTCGTATGACTTGCGCTCGATCCTGAAATCCTTGACGTCGGCCCTGTCGGTGCGCAGGTCGTGGCATATCCTTTCAACGACGTCGGCCTCGTCATGCTCCAGGGGGAGCTTGAGCTGCTGGATCCTATATAGTGGCATTGTCCTTCTTCCCCGCCACGCGTTTTGCGATCCCTTCCCCGTAGAGGACGAGGACGAGGGAGACGATGATGATCGGCATGCCAAGGCCAATCAGGGGCACGGGCGCCTATCCGGCCAGGACTATCCCCAGGAGGACGGCGATGAGGGGATTCACGATGGAGTAGCTGACCACCCTGATAGAGGGTTCGTGCTTCAGGAGATAGTTGTAGGCGTAGAAGGCGGCGCTGCCAGCTGTCGTGAGGTAGAGCACGGCCCACCAGGAGCGCGCTGTCACGGCGGGCAGGAGTTCGCCCAGGGGCGCATAAGCGAACCAGGAGATGGCAAGGGCTATGCCCCCCGCTATGGCCATCTGCATCCCCGTGGTCACGAGGTTGTCCTCATGCACGGGAAGCCTCTTGCTCATGGCGGTAGCGAAGCCCCAGCAGAGGAAACCCCCGACCACGGCCAGCATGCCCCAGGAGAAGGAGACGTGGATGCCCGAGCCGCTGTAGGCGATTGCCATCACCCCGGCCAGGCCAAGGACCATGCCTGCGAGCCTCGTGGGGTGGAGCCTCTCCCTGAACAGTACGCGGTTGAAGAAGGCCACGCAAAATGGCGTCGAGCAGATGACGATCGAGGCGAGGTAGGAATCGACGCTCTTCTCGCCGACCGATACCAGGCCGTTGCCGCCGAGGATCAGGAAGAGCCCGAGAAAGGCCGAGGCGAGGACCTCCCTTGGCCTGGGCCAGGTCGTTAGCCTGCCCGTGGCGAGGGCCAGGCCCAGGAACGCCAGGCCCGAGAAGAAGAACCTGATGCCGACCAGATAGAAGGGGGGCATGCTCTCCACGGCCCATCTGATGCCAAGGTAGGTCGATCCCCAGATCACGAATATCGCGAAGTAACTGACCGCTATGGCGGCCGGATTGCGTTTCATGGAACGTCCTTTAGGTCAGAAGGGAGGCGAGCCTCTCTCGGATGAATTCGCTCTTTTCGCGGAGGCCGATGCTGCCGGTCTGGATGACGAGGACATTAGGCCTGTGGGGGTCGAGCTTGATCCTCCCTCCACCTTCCCTGATGAGCCGCAGGAGGCGCTCGACGGAGACCTTTGCAACCTTCGAGAACTCGACGGTCACCGAGCCAGATCTTTCCCTCAGGTTGCTTATCGAGAGGCGGCGGCAGATTACCCTGATCTCGGCCAGGGAAAGCAGGGACTGGACCTCCTCCGGCAGGGGGCCGAAGCGGTCCTGGAGCTCCTCGAGGAGGGCCTCGAGGTCGGCCTGGGTAAGGATGCTCGCGATCTTCTTGTAGACCTCCATCTTGAGGGTGGGCACACTGATGTAGCCGTCGGGCAGGTAACCAGCATATTCGAGCTCGAGATAGGGCTCCTCCTCGGCCTCGTACTTCGAGTCGGAGAGGCGCTGCACGGCCTCGTCAAGGAGCTTCAGGTAGAGGTCGAAGCCCACTGAGTAGATGTCGCCCGACTGCTCCCGCCCGAGGAGGTTGCCGGCGCCGCGCACCTCGAGATCCTTCATCGCGACCTTGAAGCCCGATCCGAGCTCGGTGAAGTCCGAGATGATCTGGAGCCGCTTCATCGCGAGCTCGTTGAGGGCGCGGCGGTCAGGGTAGAAGAGGAAGGCGTAGGCGAGCCGGTCGGAGCGGCCCACGCGGCCCCGCAGCTGGTAGAGCTGGGAGATGCCATAGATGTCGGCCCTGTCGATGATGATGGTGTTCACGTTCGGTATGTCGATCCCGTTCTCGATGATCGTCGTCGAGACCAGCACCTGGAAGCCGCCGTGGATAAAGCGATGCATGATGTCCTCGAGCTCGCTCGGGTCCATCTGCCCATGGGCGGTCTCGACAAGGATCTCGGGGACAATGGCCTGGAGGAAGACCTGGATCTCCTGGAGGCTCTCGATCCTGTTGTGGAGATAGAAGACCTGTCCCCCGCGCTCGACCTCCCTGCGGATGGCCTCGGCGATCAGGTCGGGGTTGAACTCCTCGACGACGGTCTCGATGGGATGACGGTTCGAAGGCGGGGTGTTGAGCACCGACATGTCCCTGATCTTTAGCAATGACATGTGGAGGGTCCGGGGGATGGGCGTAGCGGTGAGGGTGAGGCAGTCGACGCTCGCCTTGATCTCCTTGAGCCTCTCCTTGTCCTTCACCCCGAAGCACTGCTCCTCGTCGACGACAGGAGGCCGAGGTCCTTGAAGTCCACATCCTTCTGAAGCAGGCGGTGGGTGCCCACGACGATGTCGATCCTGCCTTCCCTGAGGCCCTCGAGGGTCTTCCTCTGGTCCTTCTTCTCGACGAAGCGGGAAAGCATGGCCATCTGGACGGGGTAGTCGCCGATGCGGTCCTGGAGATTCTCGAAGTGCTGCTCGGCAAGGATCGTGGTGGGGGCCAGGAAGACCACCTGCTTGCCCGCGCTCGCGGCCTTGAAGCAGGCCCGCATCGCGATCTCGGTCTTGCCGTAGCCGACATCGCCGCAGATCAGGCGGTCCATGGGCTTCTGGCTCTCCATGTCGGCCTTGACCTCCTCGATGCAGCGAAGCTGGTCGACCGTCTCCTCGTAGGGGAAGGCGGCCTCGAAGGCGAGCTGCCACTCCCCGTCGGGCGGGAAGGCATAGCCCTTGGCAGTCCTGCGGCGGGCATAGATGCGGATCAGGCGCTCGGCGAGCTGCTCGACCGAGGCCCTGACCTTGGCCTTGCGGCTCTCCCAGGACTTGGAGCCAAGGCGGTCGAGCTTTGGCGCATCGCCCTTGTCGCCGATGTAGCGCTGGACAAGGTTGGCCTGCTCGATGGGCACGAAGACGGTCTCGCTCTCGGCGTACTCGACCTTGATGTAATCGCGCTCGAGGCCGAGGACCCTCATCCTCTCGATCGCGGCGAAACGCCCGATCCCGTAGTTCACGTGGACGACATAGTCGCCCGGCGAGAGCTCGACAAAGGTGTCTATCGCGACCGACCGGGCCGTCTTGACTGACTTGGGGATCCGCTTGCGCCGGCCGAAGATCTCGTTCTCCTGGACCACCATGAGCTTCAGGGCCGGCACCACGAAGCCCGCCGAAAGGCCCGCCGTGGCCACATCGACCTCGAATTCCTTGAGGAGGCTCCTGATCCTCTCGGCCTGGACCTCGGTCTCTGCGAAAACGAGTACCTCGTATCCGGCCTTGCGCAGGGTCGCCAGCTCGTCCTTGAAATACCTGACATTGCCGAAGAAGGATCGCGGAGCCTCGGCACCCATCCTGATCCTTCCGCCGCTGTCGACATCCTTCAAGGCGTAGCCGCGGACCATCTTGATCCCCCGCTCCTCGGCCTGGTGCTCGAGGGAGGTGAAGGAGAGGATCGCGCGGTCGGGCGGGGGGACAGGGCTGTCCTGGAGGGCACGGCGGTAGAGCCCGGCGTATTCCTTGCGGATCGCCTCCTCCTGGGCAGCGAGGCGCTCGTGGTCGATGAGGACCAGGAGGCCGTCATCCCCAAGGTAGTCGAGCAGTGAGCCCGGGGCTCCGGATTTCGTCTGGTCGAAGGCGAGGTGATACCAGAGCTCCTCGCCCTTGGCCTCGCCTTTCTCGGCGAGCTCCTCGAGCAGGGGGCCCTCCCTTCCAACACAGCCAGGCATGAGGGAGATCGCCCGAGCGAGGCTGGCTATCCTCTCGGGTCCCCAGACGATCTCCTTCATGGGGCGCAGCACTATCTTCTCGTACTTGCCCGAGCCCGACTGGAGGCCGGGGTCGAAGCCGGCGATGCGCTCGATCTTGTCGTACTCGAAGACGATCCTGAACGCTTCCTCGTCCCCCGGCATGCACAGGTCTAGGACCTCGCCTCGAAGGGCGAATTCCCCGGGCAGGGAAACGCGGGGCACCCTGAGATAACCGTAGGAGGCAAGCCGCTCCCCGACGGCCTGTGGATCGATGCTGCCCCCTTCCTTGAGCTCGAAAACGAGGGAGGCGAAGGACTCCCGCGGGGGGACGGGGGTGACAAAGGCGCGTTGGCTGGCGACGACAATGTGAGCCTCACCGATCGAAAGCCGCGCGAGGCAGGCCGCCCTTTCCCCGAAGGCATGGGCGCGCGGAGAGGCGGCGCGGTAGGCCGCCGTCCTCCACCAGGGCAAGGCGATGGGCGAGGCCCCCATCAGCTCAAGGTCATTCTGGAGGGCCTCGGCCTCGTGGTCGGTGGGGACCACGGCGAGCACTGTCCCCCGCCGCCCTTTTGCGGCCAGGGCGACAAGGGCCGCGGCGAATGAGCCTTCGGCCTCGGACATGTCGATGGGGAAGGGACCGCGCGCCAGGCGCGAAAGGAAGCCGTTCAGGGGAACATGGCCCTTGAGCCTGTCCAGCACGACTTGCGACTGTAAGGTATTCAACATAACATTCCGACAATCTAGTATTGGCGAGCCGGCCTCGAGTATACGCCGAACCGGCATTCTTGTTCCAGATCGAAGGAGACCGAAGGCCGTGACCCGATGCCCTTCCCCCGTAGCGTCGATTGTCCGCGCTGCAGCAGCGACCGCCTTCGCCCTCGCGAGCGCCCTCGCCTTCCCCGCGCCCTTTCCCATGGCCCCGGCGATCCCGGCCCTCGCTCCAGCACCAGGGTCGGGCGGCACTGTCCCCGAGGCCACGGCTCCGGTCGAGCTCAGCATCCGCTTCTTCGACAAGAGGATCTACTACCCCGAGGGCGAAATCCCCCTCAAGGTGACGCTCTCCAACAACGGCAGCGATACCTACCGTTTCAAGCTCGCTGACGACAGGATGTTCAGCCTCGGTTTCGACGCCCGGACACCCACAAACCGCCAGGTCGAGCCCTCAGACGGCTACCGCCTCGCGATGGCCGACAGCAAGCCCGTATTCTACCGGGAAGTGTCCCTGAAAAGCGGCGAGGAGTACTCCTTCATCGAGCGCCTCGAGCGCTACGTCCACCTTCCCGACGCAGGAAGCTACGCGGTCAAGGCTGTCTTCTACCCCGAGCTCGCCTCGGGCTCTGTCCCTCCTGTCGTCTCCAATGTCCTCATGCTCTCGGTCAGGCCTTCCCCTGGCCTCCCCCCCGCCCTCGATCTCATCCAAAAGGAGACCGGGGAAATACTGAAGGCCCAGATGCTTCCTCCCGACGAGGTTGTCCGAAGGACCCTTGTCGCCCGGCAGAAGGGCCTGTGGAACGAGTTCTTCCTCTACCTGGACACTGAGGCCCTCCTCACGAGCATCGAGGACCGGAAGATCCCCTATGACAGAGAGTCCGACGAGGGCCGCCGCCGCATGCTCGAACGCTTCCGCGCCGACCTGCAGACCAACATGGTCGACACTGACCTGGTCGTCCAGCCCTTTTTCTTCGACATCACCGAGACACGGTATACTCCCTCCAGGGGCTTCGTGCGGGTTGTCGAGAAATTCCGCGACCAGCAGCTTGTCAGGGTCAAGGAATACACCTACGAGCTACAGAAGCGGGAGGACATCTGGCGAATCGTCGCTTACACGGTCCTGAACAAAGGGACTGAATGAAGGCCCTTCTCCTGGTCGACAACGACCGAATAGCCGAAATCGCACGCTTCTACCTCAGGCCCCTGGGCTTCGAGGTCGTCCGCTACCGGAGCCCCCTCAAGGCCCTGGACAACCTCGAGGAGATCGAGCCAGAGGCTATCGTGATCAGTGCCCGCGATTTCCCGAGGCACTGGAAGATCATCACCCAGGTTATCCGCGCCACCAAGCCCAAGGACAAGTGCATCATCGTCCTCCTGAAAGGGGAGCTCTTCCCCTTCGAGGAGGCCGCCAAGGCGGTCCACCTCGGCGTCAACGGCGTCGTGAGGGACAACCTCGACGACAGGCACGAGCAAAGTCAGTTCCAGCGCCTCTTAAAGCGCTATGTCATCGTCGATGAATCGAGGGCTGCCGAACGCGTCGCTCCCTCGGCATGGGACAGGCTCGATTTCATGTTCGCCCACCCCCAGAACTATACGCCGATCTCCGGCCGCCTTGAGACGATCTCGGTGAGCGGCCTTTCCTTCATACCCGACACGGCTTCCCTCGTGGCCGACCTCTCGGTGGGCGCCGAGATCGAAGACTGCTCCCTCCGGGCTGGAGACCGCATCCTGAGCTTCTCCTGCAAGGTCATCAGGGCCGACAGGGTGCTTGGCCTCGCCTATACCGTCCTTGAGGAAGAGGACAAACGCTACCTCGAGGCATACATCGCCTCCTGCCCAGAGCGGGAGATGCGCGCTATCCTGAAAAAGGACAGATAGTTGTGGGAAAACTGGATATAGTGTATTATCTATGCCATGCTGAACCAGGATGGAAACTGCCCTGACGACGATTTCCACTCGGAATACGCGCGAAAGCTAAAGGCCGTGGGCCACCCGATCAGGCTCAAGCTGCTGTGCATAATCGCCCGACAGGACGAGCCCTGCGTTTCAGACCTGTGGAGATGCCTCAACCAGCCCCAGCCCGTCATCTCCCAGCACTTGGCCATACTCAAGGAAAACGGCATTGTCTCAGCGGAAGTGCAGAAGACAAAGCGTGTCTATTCGATCATCGATCCCTTCATCGCCGACCTGATCACCCGCATCCTCGAAACCAAACCCCAAGCAAACCAGAAAGCCAGATAGCCGAGCCGGCTTCTAACCTCTCTCCCGCCAGAAGGGCGAAGCCCCTATGGCGCCGTGACCGGGGAAGTGGGGAATCTGGGCAGGGCGCTCGCTGGCCTTGCGAAGTCCTCTGCCGCCCTCCTGTTCCAGGGCTCGATCCCCGCCCGCTCCGCCACAGCCCGCCAAATATCCTTCGCATTCTCGCGATAGCCTTCGGCAGAGAGCGCCTCTCCGAGGAGGACAAGGTCCCGATACAGCTCTGTCCCCCTGACATAGCGCCTTGCCTCGGAATCGCTATCGATCTTCGCGAGCATCTGCGCGAGTCCCGGATAGGCATAGTCGGGTTCGCCAGACCTGATCGCTGCGAGGGCCTTGGTCAGGACAATGTTGGCCGAGGCAGCGAGATAGATGGCCGCCACCGGCCTTCCATTCTCTAGGTAGAAGGCACCGAGCTTCGAGTAGGCTCCTAGGGGGAATTCCTCTCCCAGCCGGTACAGACCCATGAATGTGTCGAAGCCCTCTCCCGCCAGGGTGCGTTCGATGGCCGATCTCAGGTTCGCCTTCGACTTCGAGAAGAGCTCGGAGGAGTCGGCGACATCCCGCAGGGCCGTCTCGTAGTCCTTCATCCTCCCCTCGGCCCTGTAGACCTCGGCGAGGGACTCGGCGACCAGGAAGCGGTCCTGGGGCACTTCCATGACCTCGCTCGAATCCAGGGCGCGCCTGAACTGGAGCTCCGCGAGCCGTGTCTCGCCTTCGGCAAGGAAGGCCTTGCCGATCCAGAACTCGGCCTCGGGGTAGGACTGGAGCTGGGCGGCCTTGGTCTGGAGGATCTGTATGGAATTGCCGATGGCCGCGGAGCCTATGCGCCTGTAGACTGCATCGACAGAGCCGAGGAAGGACAGGAACTCGAAGCTGAGGCTCCTCGTCGAGAGGTACTCGACTTCCTTGAGGAGGGAGCCGCCTGACTTTTCCTTTATGGATTCGAGGTCGCTCTTGATGATGTCGTTGAGGGCCAAGGTCTCGATCAGAGCGGAAAGCGAATCCCTTGGCCTCACGGAGAGGCCAGGTCTCGCGATGATCACCCTGATGCCCTCTGCGGCCTCGGTGAACCTAGCCTTTCTGAACTCGGTCGCCTTCTTGAAGGACTCGAGGGCCTCACCGAAGCGTCTCTCGTCGAAGAGCCGCCTTCCGTTGCGGTATTCGAGCCAGGCCTGGTCGAGGCCATCGGCGGCCCTGGCCCCGGCCGCGAAGCCGAAGCCGAGAAGTGCGACGGCGAGGATCCTGGCGAGCCGTCTGGGAAACCTGTGAAACCGGTTCACGCTTGAATAGTCCTTTACTCGAGTTTGGCGAGCTCCTCACCGAATACAGTATCGGCATCTTCTGGGTCCACTGTTCGCGAGATCTGTCCCTTCCTGAAGATCACGACCTTGTCCCCCGCTCCCGTGATGCCGAGGTCGGCGTGCCTGGCCTCCCCGGGGCCGTTGACGACGCAGCCCATGACGGCGATGGTCGCGGAGGCCTTGAGCGAGTAGAGCCGGTCGGACCAGCGGGCGGTGAAGGCGTGCGTGTCAAAGGACGCACGGCCGCAGCGAGGGCAGGAGACGATCGAGATGCCGGCCTTCGCCCTCCCGGCGCAGGCGAGTATCTCCCGCGCCGCAATCACCTCGTCCTCCATCGCGCTTGAGAGTGACACGCGGATGGTGTCGCCTATCCCCTCCTGGAGGAGGGGCACGAGGGCGGCCGTGTTCCGGGCGACTCCGGCGATGAGGGGGCCGGCCTCCGTCACGCCGAGGTGGAGGGGATAGTCGTGTCGCGAGGAAAACAGCCTGTTCACCTCGAGGGTCGTCTGGACATCGCTCGCCTTCATGGAGACGATGACCTCGGCGAAGCCAAGCTCCTCGAAAACCGCGACCTCACGCTCGGCCGCTTCCACGATAGCCGCAGCTCTGTCCCTCCGATCGCGAAGATCGTTCGGTAGGGAGCCGGCGTTGACGCCAATCCTTATCGGCACTCCCTTGTCCCTGGCCTTCGCCACAACTTCCTCGACCTTCCACCTCGCTCCGATGTTGCCCGGATTGATGCGTATCTTGGCTATAGGGAAATCCATGCAACGCAGGGCGAGCTGCCAGTCAAAGTGGATATCGGCGACCAGGGGCAGGGGCGAAAACCCAGCCAGGCCCCCCAGGGTCTCTGCCGCCTTCATGTCCGGCACGGCGAAGCGAAGTATGTCGCAGCCGAGCTCGCCCAAGTGGCGCACTCGCTCGACCACCGCATCGTCGAATGACTCTAGGGGCTCCTTCCACATAGTCTGCACCGAAACCGGCCATCCGCCCCCGATGATGACCGTCCCTACCTTCACAGAGCGTGCTGTAGCCATATCGAGATGATATCCTGATGGATTGAGCGTGGAAAGTGCCAAGCCTCCCAGCTTGACAGCAGGCGAGGACATTTAGTAATGTGGCTTCGCTTTGGTGGGCGAAAGCCCGCTCCCGCGCGACCGTCGTATAGCGGCTATTACCCCAGCCTTCCAAGCTGGAGATGTGGGTTCGACTCCCATCGGTCGCTCGCAAACGAAAAACCCCGGCATACCGCCGGGTTTTTTTGTTTGCGCACAAGGCGACCGATGGGAGTTGAAGGGTCAGAGCTACGTGCGACGTTCGAGACATCGAATACGCCGCGCGGTCGAGGGCGCATGGAGGTGTGCGAGGGCGCTAGCCCTGACTCGCAGAGCCGAGACAGGACGTCGAGGCTCGGTGGGGACTCCCTTCGGTCGCTAGAAAAGAAAGCCCCCGGCAATGTTGCCCGGGGGCTTTCTTCTTATATGTTGCGACCGATGGGAGTCAAAGGCTATCCGCACACTCCCGTCTCATTCGATTAAAAGTCCGGACGGTCAGGCACGTAAGGACGCCGCCCTTGCCGAAGTCCAAAACCTTGATCGACTCCACCCGGCAAGCGAACGAAGCAACTCCAAGCGTGCGAGAGCGCAGACTCCGACCCGGAGAGCCAGGTCCTCTATGCCCCGATCAGCGTTACCGAGTGCGTAGGAAACAACAGTCTCTCCCATAGCGGCAGATCATCGAGGAGGGATCGATCACCTGCCCTCCGGTGCCAGAGCCCCCCGTATCGCCAGTCCTTTCTGTCCTCGACCTGCTTCGCCCGCACAGGGTTCTCGTCGATGTATTCGAACACCTCAACCAGATTCCGCAATCCGGCGATAATTCTCGAGAAAAAGCGGCATCCCCAGACATGACCAGTGAAGTTGCTGATGCGATTGTACGCCATCGCGAACACGCTTAGGATCCATCTCATGATGGCGGAGAGACTCTCTCCCCTCCCCGGCTGAATGACAAAATGGAAATGGTTGCCCATGACGCAGAAGTTCTCCATTCGAAATTCGTACTTCTTCTTCGCACGCCTCACCACCGACAGAAAGAGCTCCTTCATCGATTCCTCGTTGAGGATCATCTCCTTTCGGTTCGCCCGTGCCGTCACGTGGTAGCGAGCGCCATCCTGAAGTTCCCTAGGCTTTCTCATGATCAACTCACGCCTGCGCGCCGTCGGCTTGATTGAATCGAGCACCCATGAGCACTGTCCCCGTTCTTTTTCGTTCTTTTTTGCCGTTCTTTTCTTTGCCGTTCTATTGCCCTTCAATTGCGCTCAGCCGTCCTTGGGCTCAAGTGGAGTTTTCAAGATCAGCTGGTAGAAACACAGGTCGAGCCAGGCGCCGAACTTGAAGCCCGCGTGCCGTATCGTCCCGCAGAGGGCGAAGCCCCTGCTCTCGTGCAGCCTCATGCTCGGGGCGTTGCGCGAATCTATGCCACCTATGATCATGTGGTAGCCGGATTCGCCGACATGACTGACCACTGCGTCCAGGAGCTGGCCGCCCACTCCTTTGCGCCGCATTCCTTCTATCACGTACACCGAGTGCTCGACGGAGTACTTGTACGCGGGCCAGTTCCTGAAGGGGCCGTAGGACGCGATGCCCATGAGCTCGCCCTCGTCGGAGTATGCCCCGAAGACGGGGATCGACTGCTCATTCTTCTGCTCGAGCCAGGCGGCTATCTTTTCCCTCGATCGCGGCTCGTAGTCGTAGATGGCGGTCGTCGTCGCGATGATTATGTTGATGATCGACTGGATGGAAGGAATGTCATCTTCAGTGCATCTTTCTATCCGCATCGGGACTACCTGCCATATCTCTCAATATAGCGAGACCGTCCCGAGTAAAGCCATCGCGGGGCCGGATAAAATGGCCCCGGCCCCCGCCTCCCCCCAGCCTCCCCACCATAGCCCGGCGCCAACCCAGCCCCGCGCCAGCCCCGGGCCGGGCTTCGACCAGATCTGACTAGGCCTCGCCCAGGAACTCGTCCTTCAGGATCCACAACTCCTCCATCCTGTACATGTGGAAGGAGTCGTGGATGAGGATATGCCTGATAAGTATCTCGAAGGTGTACTTCTCGTACTCGGGATGCTTTGCTTCCTTGGTCCAGACCTCTGGCCCTGCCTTGCGGATGAGCTCGATCTGCTTCTTCCTCATGAGTTCAAAGCTCCTCATGAGCTCGCTGATCGGCCGCGGCTCAGCCTCGGCTGCCTCAGAAGTGTCCTCGGGGCCGAAGGGCAGCACCGCCGGGTTCTCCTCTCTCACGAATTGCTCGAGGCGGCCGTAGAGCATCGCCTGCGAGGTGGACAGATGCCTTATGTGCTGATACACAGACCAGTACTTGTCCTTCCTGCGCTCGTGTATCCTCTCGTTGCCCATCGAGCCCACGAAGGCGAACAGGATCTCGATGTTGTCCTCGAGCGCCTCGATCAGTTCCCCGTTTTTCATGGCACTTCCTTCACATGCATCGACTCGCCGAGGGGGTAGGCGCCGTATTCCTCCCGCAGGAGCCCGAGGTGCATGGTATTGCAGTATTCACCATTGATGAAGGCGTCCCTCCGCAGGATGCCCTCCACAGTGAATCCCAGCCGCTTCGCCAGGCCGACACTGCTCGCGTTGCGCTCATCGCAGCAGATGACGATCTTCTGCATGTTGAGCTCCTCGAAAAGGAAGGCTATCATCCTCGAGCAGGCGGTTTTGACGAATCCCTTGCCCTCGTGGCCCTCGTCGATCATATAGCCTATCTCCGCCCATTTAGCGGTCTCGTCGATGTCCCGGATCAGGACGAGGCCGATCATCAGGCCCTTCTCCCAGAGCCCGTAGAAGGCGCCCGTGCCATTCGCGTACTTGTCCAGGTACCTGTGGACGATCCTCTCGATGTCCGCCAACTCCTTCGTCTTGCTCACAAAGGGGATCCATCTCTCGAAATGAGCCCTGCCGCGATTCACGAGATCGAGCATCGCCTGGGAATGTCTCTTCTCCACGATCCTGATAGTGACTTCGTCCTTCAGGATGGACTCAAGCATCATCGTCTCCGCCTTCCTTCCGCGTCCGGGATTCATAGTCCGAAATCTTCTTGATCCTTCGCCCGTGCCTGCCGCCCTGGAAGGAGGCCTCGAGCCATGTCTTCACTATCCCGAGGCCCTCCTCGAAGGAGAGCATCCTCGCGCCTAGGGATATCAGGTTCGCGTCGTTGTGCTCCCTCGCCAGCCTGGCGCTCTCAAGGTTCCAGCACAGGGCGCACCTTATGCCCCTCACCTTGTTGGCGGCTATCGCCTCACCGTTCCCGCTGCCGCCGATCACGATGCCCAGGCTCGCCCGTCCCGAGGCGACCGCCTGTGCGGCGGGAATCACGTGGTCGGGGTAGTCGACAGCCTCGGCCGAGCCGGTCCCGAAATCCAGGACCTCGAAGCCCATCGAGCGCAGTGGCGCCTTGAGCCCTTCCTTCATCGCGAAGCCGGCGTGGTCGCATCCCAGGGCCATCACTCTCATCTGCGCACTCCTTCCAGCCTAGGCCCCGGCCGTCCCGTCCTTGAGGACGATCTTGAAGCACTCGAGCAGCGAGAGCGCCTCCGGCAGCGAGAATACTGCCTTCTGGATCCGGTTGCCGGTGGGGTCTATCGCGTAGCCCTGTGCCCCGCGGAACGAGGCCTTCTGGAGATTCGAGTTTGAGAACATCGTATCCTCGAAGCTGGATCGGGAGAAATCGCAGGATTCGAGGAAGGTGTTCTGGAAGAAGCATCCGCGGAACTCGCAATCGAGGAATTCCGACTTTTTCATCGCCAGGTCCGAGAAATTGCAGGAGACCAGCTTGCAAGCCCTAAAATTGAGGAGGAAGACCTTCTGGTCGCAGGAGTAGAAATTGATCCCGGCGATCTTGCAGTCCTCGAACTCGTCGTCCTCGAAGCGCGCTCCGCGTATCTTGGGGTTGCTGAGGTTGCAGCCGATGAAGAGGCACTCCTCGAACCTGCTCCGTTCAAGGTTCGCCTCGGAGAAGTCGCAGGACCGGAACCTGCACCTGTGGAATTCCCTTGATGAGAGATCCTGTCCCGAGCAGTCAAGGTCGGTGAACTCCGCCTCGGCGTATTCCGCGCTATCGGTGACGCCCATCCTTTGTCCCAAAGCCCTATTTGTAGTGCTTGCCCACGATGCTCGTGATGTCGAGGCTCAGGATCACCACCTTGTCGTAGGAGGAGTCGTCCTTGATGTTCCTTTCCTTGATCGTCGCCGGATCGTCCTCAAGGTGGTGGAGCAGGACATCGAGACCGTGTTTCTTCTCGGTCAGCTCCTTCACATCCCGCATCTTCCCCCTGATGACGAGGGAGGAGAAGAGGTGCTCGCAGTTCTCCTCCACGTAGCCCCTGTCCTCGATGACTGTCGCGCACACATAGGGGTTCTCGGCGATGAAATCCAGCTTCATGCCCTTCGGGGCGCAATGGAAGTACAGGCGGCCATTCTGCTCGTCGTAGCCGTAGCTCAAGGTCACGACATAGGGCTCGTCCTTCCTCGACATGCCTATAACGGCGTACTTGCCGTGCTTCATGATGCTGCCGATCTCGTCCTTCGCCTCGATCTCGCGGTCGGTCCTTCTTGGGTGAAAACTGCTCATGCTCCCGCTCCTATTTCGACAAGGCTCAGTTCCCATACGATGTCGCTTCCGTTCCTGAAGCTCTCGCGGAAGCCAGCGCTCCGGTGCAGGGCGTTAGACTTCAGGTTGCCCTCGATGGTCCTGCTGAGCAGCTTCCGGTAGCCGCGGTCCCTGCAGTCCGAGATCAGGTCGTCCATGAGCATCCTTCCGAGGCCCTTTCCCTGATGATCGCACATCAGCACGATATCCAGGGTGTGGGCGGTCTCGGCAGTCGTCGAGCCGCGCGGCCAGCGCGTGTACCGATACCAGCCTACCCTTCTGCCATCGGCTACCAGGTACTTGTTGACATCAAAACGCGGATCGGAGCTTTCCTCGAAGACCTCGAGCATGCGCTCATCGCTCGCGGCGCCCCAGTCCTCGGGCCACTCGAGCCTCATGAGGTCGATCAGGGAGGCGAAATCCACCCTCCCCGCCCCTTCGACAATTTCCAGCGCCATGTCCTACTCCAGTGCGTTCAGGACCAGGGCCCTGCCGTCATGGTCGGCGGTCGTGATCCCCTCGCCATCGAGGGTGTTGCCGAGGTCCCAGCTTCCAGCCAGGGCGTAGACCGATCCCCTGCTTAGCTTGGCGCAGAAATCGTCCCTCGCGGCATTGAAGGATACAAAGCGGTGGTGGACCCTGTCAAACAGCTTGAAGGCCTCGCGGCTGAAGGCCCCGGCATAGACGAACTTCCCGTTCCAGGAGGCAGGACCCATTATCCGTCCGTGGTTGTTGGACTTGAAGAAATCCTTGTCCGCGAAGGCCATCCTTCTGTTGTTCGGGATCTGCGCGTACATGACGCCGCCGATGATGGCGTAATAGCCCGAGGAATGGCCGGCTTCCTCTTCATAGCCGTTCTTCTTGCATTCCTTCATCAGCTTCGCCGTGGCGGCCTTCGCATCAGGCGAGAAGGCGTCCACGATTATGATATTGATCGGCTCCCTGAGCTCTTTTCCCTTGTACTTCTGTCCAAGCCAGTGGGCGGGCGCCCCGCCCTTTCCCAGGAGCCACTTCCCGAGTTCTGGCATGTCCATTTGCGGAGCCGCCGCCTGGGCATGGAGGGTGGTCATCGCCAGGAGGAGGATGGCGGTCGTGATCGCCGACTTGGCCATGCTTTTCATGTGGGGTACCTCGACTACAGGATTTCCCTGAGCTCGCTGAGCCTTCCCACCTCATAGGTGGGCCTCGCCGAGCTCAGGTTATCGATGTGCTTGAGGTTGGTCCAGCAGGTATCGATGCCAAAATTGATCCCGCCCTGGATGTCGGAGCTCAGGGAATCGCCGAGCATTATCATCCCCGCCCTGTCATGCTTGCCAATCGCCTTGCAGGCGTATTCGAAGATTCCCCGGTCGGGCTTGCTGCTGCCGGCGTCCTCCGACACCACTATCGCCAGCACATAGGGGGCGATGATAGAGTTCCGGATCCTTGGCAGCTGGACCTCCCTGATGCCGTTCGTGATGACGACCAGGCTGTACTTCCCGGCGAGGTAGCGGCAGATATCCTCGGCGCCCTCGATGGGGTATATGCCCCGCGAAAGCCATTCCACATATGCCCGACCAAAGACCTCAGGATCGATACCGACCTTGAGCTCGACCTTGAGCTCTGTCCCCGCGATCTTCGCGATCTCTGTCCCCGCGAACTTCGCGATCTTGGTCCCCGCGATCTTGAGCTCTGTCCCCGCGAAGAGGCGGCGGAACCTCTCCGACTTGAGCTCGCTCAGACGGATCGAGCCCTGCTCGAGCTGTTGCCAGAGTGACTTGTTGATGCGCTCGTACTCGAGAGCCAGCTCCTCGCTCAGGTCAATGCCGAAATCCCGGAATGTGCCCTCGAGCGCGGCCTCCTCGGCCTTCGCGAAATCGAAGAGAGTCTCGTCCAGATCGATGAATACCGTCTCGTATCGCAAACTCCCCCCCCGCTCCCAGGCCGGAAATCTCATATGAAATCGATGCTGATGTCCTTTGCCTCGATCCGCTTCTGGGCAAGGTAGTCCGAAAGCAGGCTGGCGAGGCTATCCTTGATCTTCCCGCAGATCTCGCTATTGCCGAGGCTTAGCCTGGCCTGCTTGTCCACCTCGTCGCTTATGTCGGTCTTCATGCCCTCGACATGCCTCTTGATCCTGAGGACGAGGCCGCTCAGGAAATCCCTGTTCAACACCTCAACCTTTAGGGTGTTGGTGTGCAGGGAGGGATAGAGGATCTCCGGATAGGGAACCTTCACTTCGATCTTCCTGCCCGAATCAGTGATCCTGATGCTTATCTTGTCGGTCTTGTCGAGGTCGATGTAGTAGTTGATGTCGGCTATCACGCTGACCTGGACCGTAGCGTTCGTGTCGATGAACAGGAGGTTCTTGCTCAGCTCCTTGCGGTAGGTGAACTGGTCGGTGGTCGAAAGAAGGACCAGCTGCCTGGTCTGCCTGAGCTCCTTCACGAACAGGATGAAGCTGTTGGTGACCCTAGTCTCGAACAGGCGCGCCGCGGCTACCTTCGCTATGAGGCCTATCCCGGCCATCGCCCCGATCGCGAGACATATTGCGGCCACAATGAAGACATGGCTTTTTTTCATGGCTGTCCTCCGCATGATCAGGGCCCAAGGGGGCGCCTTAGTTGAACTCGGCCAGATCCTTCTTCACGAGGAGGATCTTGTCGACCCGCTCCCCCGCGAACGAAAGTGCCAGCTTCGACTCGGCAAGGTCGTAGATGTCATAGCTTCCCACGAAGATGCTGAGGATATCCTTGTTCGACTCGATCCTCTTGCTCCTGCTGGGCCTGCCCAGGATTTTCAGCACCTCGCTCCTGGTGCTGGTCCCCTTGTGCAGGCCGAGGATCCCCTTGGTATCGAGGTAGTCGATGGCGATGACCCTGGCGCGGTTCCCCGGGACATCCTTCGCCCCGCCGTCCACGTAGTAGCTGACGATATTGTCGAAGAACACACCATATTCCCGGTAGCCGTAATAGCCCAGGCCTTCGATGTTCATCTTGCGTTCGGGCTTGCCTGCCTCGCTCTCAACGAGGCTGTTTGAGTCGCCCAGGGAGATCCTTCCATCAAGCGAGCTCTTGGCGACCTTGGCCTTCCAGCTGCTCGTCGAGCAGCCGATGATAAGGCCGAGGAGGACAAGGGCGGCTGCCGCTCTCCTCATATGCCCAGCCCTCCTACTTCCTCGAGCTGTCGATGTTGTGCTCGATGATCCTGTCGTATTTCCTGTTCTCCTCTTTCATCGTCTCGAGATGCAGGGATTCCTTCCTCACTTCAAGCTCGAGGATCTCACGCTTTAGGTCCATCTCGTCAAGGCGGGTCTTGCTCCTGCGCATCAGGTAGATGAAGCCGAATACTATCAAGGGCGCGGCGATGAAGACACAGAAGATCGCGAAGTAGGGTATGAAGTTCATGGTGGCTCCCTTGTCATTGCGGCTTTCTGAGCATCGCCCAGTGGGTCTTGTCGGAGCCGGGGAGCATTCCCAGCTCGACGACCTTGAAATTGTATCTCTCGTAGAAGGCGACGTTCTTGGGGTTGTGGGTCTCGAGGAAGCATGACTGGCCATGTTCATCGAAGTGGCGCATCACGGGATCCATGAGCTTCCTCGAGAAGCCCATGCCCTGGTACTGCCTGTCGACCGCGATCGAAAGGAGGTACCAGTGCGGCATGGGGGCATTGCGGTGGTGCAAGGTCGAGGAGTAGTCCCCATAGCGCTTTATCAGCTCAAGGATCCTGGGATGGACCGTCTTCTTCATTCCCAGTCCTCCGGTGAGTATTCCGGCCCAAACCTGCCACTCGTTCCGGCGGAATCCTGCCACCTGTTCCGGGGGAAAGCTGCCAGGCATTCCGGCCTAATCCTGCCACTTTCGGCGCCGCGGCCGGAATGGGTGGCAGGGAATAGGCGGAACGC
>JANXYO010000037.1 GCA_025356015.1 Spirochaetaceae bacterium | reverse complement strand
ACCAAAAGAAACACCGGCGGCTGCCGCAGACAAAGGCATCGGCCGCGCGGCCATCGCGGCCTTGGACAGACTGGTTCCCATCCGTATATCCTGACAAATTCGGTATGTTTTTGAGAAGGCGAGCGATATATTCCTTTCTAGATTCACTCACGCATCGCGTCGGCCAAAATGTGGAGGTTCACATGGGAAAGGCTTGTGGATTGGCATACACGGCTCTCCTCGGCGCAGCCATGCTCGTGCTGGCAGGATGCCCGAACGGCATGGGATCCCCGAACTCATCCGACTCCTTGATCTCATTCTCATTCAAGTCGGTCACCGCCACGGCTAGCATCAATGGCACAGCGATCTCCGTGACCGTCCCCTATGGAACAAATGTCGGTGCCTTGGTGGCGGACTTCGACTCTTCGGGCGCCACGGTCAAGGCTGGCCAGGTAAGCTTGACGAGCGGCTCCACGCCCCTCGACTATTCGCAGCCGGTCTCGCTTACAGTCATGGGGTCGGACGGCTCGACGAAGACCTATACGGTGACCGTCACGGTCGCGCCTCCCTCGACCAATGCCCTCCTGGCCAGCGCGACCCTCGCCGACTCAAATGGTGGGACTTACACTTTTAGTCCGTCCTTCAGCCCGACAAGTTACTCGTATACCCAGGGCAGCCCAACGAGCCTCCCCAGCAACGGTGGTGCTTATACCTACACCCTCACCCTGATACCCCAGGATCAGACGGCGACCATCGTCGTGACCGAGGCTGGGGTTTCCGGCACGGATGCCAAGTTTGGGAATGACTTTACCTTGAAGCTGACCAAGCCCGGCACGAGCGCCACCATAACGGCCACCGTGACCGCACAAGACGGATCAACGACCCAGACTTATGACTTCGCTCTCGACGTCCTCTTTAGAGGTTAGGACTGGGCCTGAAAGCCAGCTAGAGCGGCGCGAGCTCCAGCTGTGCTCCCTTTAGGTCTCGGCCCTGATCCTCCCAATGCGCTCCCTCCCCTCGCTGATCCGCCAGGCGTCGCGCGCGTTGAAATACAGATACCAGCGGCCATCGCGTTCGCGGCAGTCGCAGGCATAGACATGGGAGGCCATCCATCCCGAGCCCGGCTGGACCAGGGGCTTGGTCCTCGCCATCCTCCACCCAATTCCATCCTCCGAGGCGAGGACGAAGATGGCTGAGCGCGAGCGCCCGGAGGGGTCGCGGTAGATCCTGTTCTGCAGCCCGACATAGCCGTCCTCGAGGCTGATCACCTTTATCGAGCCAGAACCGAGCTGCCCGGGACCCTGGTCACCGGCCGGGTCGAGGAGCGGCAGGGAACGGGGCACAAATGGGCCACCGGGCATCTTGCCGAGGGCGAGGCCCAGGTGGCGTGGCTCGGTGAAGCCGCAGTCATCGATCCATGACAGGGATGCCGAGAAATAGAGGCGCCATTCGCCGGGCCCGGCCTGCAGCAGACAGGGATTGGAAACCGAGGCTCCAAGACGGCTATCCCTCATCCAGTCGAGCTCCGGTGAAAGGATGGTCGGCCCGCGCGTCCAGTGCGCGAGATCCATGCTGCTCGCCTGGGCCAGGCTGGATCTCCACCGCGCCCTCACCGGGAGGGCAGTGCGCGCGAGGGCCAGGGCCGGATAGGCCTCGAAGGACAGGAGCGCGGGCCCCGTCGGGCCGGCGAAGCTCCTGATGAAGGCTCGCATCGCGTTCGGGACGACCATGCCCCGATGGCGCCAGGCTGAGCCGTCGATGGAGGAATAGCGGTGGATGCCCCAGGCCGAGTGGGCGAAAAGCTCCCAGTCCCCGCTGGGGCTCTCCTCGGGGAAGAGGAAGCTCGGGTCGGCGATGATTGGCGAAATGGGCGGCGGAGCGATGAGGGCTTCGCCGGGATCACTCCAGCGCATGGCCAGGAAGCCGGCGATTGTCATGGCATGGAGTGTATCAGGTGCCAGAAGCCGGGTAAATAAAAAAGGAACCGCCTCAGAGAGGCGGTTCCCGTGGTCTTAGGGTAGTGTAGGACTAGTAGCGGTCGTTGTCGCGGCGGGGCTTGTCCATCGCCTCGTTCACCTTGATCTGGCGGCCGTCGAGGTCCCTGCCATTGGCACCCTGGATCGCGGCCCGGGCCTCATCGTCGGTGCCCATTTCCACGAATCCAAAACCTTTCGAGCTGCCGGAGTCGCGGTCGGTGATGATCTTCGCGGAGACCACGGTCCCGAACGACTGGAAGAGCGCGCGCAGGTTGTCCTCGTAGGTGTTGTAGCTGAGGTTGCCGACGTAGAGTTTCTTGCCCATTGATCAGTTCCTTCGCCCGAAGTCGTGCTTCGGGTCTCTTAATACGTGTATCCGCGGTTACGCGCGGATCGAGCAGTGTCTGGGACTGTAGGTATTTTTGTTCGCTTTCGCGTAGATACTGTCTGGTCCAGGCATTGTTTCTATGCCAGCATACTATGGGCTTGCAATTTTGCCAAGGGCTAGGACGGCACTTTTTCTCAAAAAAAGGAGAGATTCCGCCTTATTCGATCTTGAATTGCCTCACCACCGAGCCAAAGGCCTCGCTCTGGGCCTTCAGGTGCTCGGCGAGCTCGGTTATCCTGTCGGCGGCCGAGGAAGTCTCATGCCCGGCCGCCTCGAGTTCAGAGACCGAGGCGAGGAAGGACTTGGTGCTTTCCTCCTGGCGCTCTACCGCGTCGTCGATGTGACCCGAGATCTTCACGAGCTCCCGCCCGAGCTCGGAGATGGACAGGGAGGACTTCTCCTGGCTCAGGGTGAGCTTGCCGATCTCACCGGCATAGCGGGCGAGTTCCTCGACCCCGGCCATGATCCCGGTGAGGGCCTCCACTGCCCGGTCCGCCAAGGCCTTCGAGCCTGCGATCCTCTCGGCCTCGGCGCGTGAAAGCGTGGCCGACTCCTCGATCTCCCCGCGGACACCGCGGATGAGGCCAATGAGGGTGGCGACCGAGGCCGATGAGGATTTGGCAAGGGAGCGGACCTCGGAGGCGACCACGGCGAAACCCTTGCCGGCCTGACGGGCGTGGGCCGCCTCGATGGCGGCGTTAAGGGCCAGAAGGTTGGTGCGTTCGGCTATGTCCTGGATGCCCTCGAGGTGCCTGTCCATGTCTGCCGACTCATCCCTGATCGTGAGAACGCTCTCAGCTATCTGCTTGAGGGTCCCGGTCATGGACAGGTTGTGCTTGATGGACTGGTTTATGAGGTCGGTCCCTTCCTGGACCGACCTCCGGTTCTCGATGATCCGGTCCGAGATCCTCCGCGTGGTCTCGTTGATCGTCTCCGTGTCGTGGATAAAGCGGCCGAGGTTCTCGTTTGTCTCCCCGATGTACTGTCCCTGGAGGAGGACGTCCTTCTTGATGCCCTCGAAGGTGGAGGTGAAATTGCGCAGGCCGGCCGAGAAGACCTCGTGCAGGACCAGCTGGCGCTCGCTCGTGCGGGCGACCGAGCGCGCCGATCCAAGTACGTTGTCAGCGTGCTCGTCTACCTTGGCCGCCGAGTCGCGTACCGAGGCGATGTTCCGCATGAGCCTGTCCGCGAAGGTGTTGAAATGCCTGGCGAGGTCGCCGATCTCGTCGGAGGAGCCCGCCTCGAGCCGCCTGGTGAGGTCACCCGAACCCTCGGCTATCCCGGCCAGGGCCCTACTTACCCTGGTGATGCGGCGCACGACGACCAAGTACATAGCGAGGCTCACGACAAGCAGAATGAGTATGGAGACCACGCCGTTCTGCAGGAGCATGGTGCGCCCGCGGCTCCAGGTCTGGGCCCTGAGCGCTTTCTTCGCGGCGCTCGAGAAGGATATGGAGACCTTCCCGATCTTCTCCCCCTGATACTCGAGTGCCTTATCCCTGGAGAAATTGTCAGCGAAGGAGCGCTTGATCTCGATCTTCTTGGCGAGGCTCTTGCCCGTGTCGTCGAAGATCTCTATCGAAGCTATCGATTGATTGACGAGGAAGGAATCAAGGAGGCTCTCGAGCATCGAGCTGTTGAACTCGTAGACGGGCCTCGCTAGGGCAAGACATATAAGCTCAGAGTTGACGTCGAGCTCGTGGTCGAAGCTGTCGAGGGTGGCCCTCTGGATCCCTGCGTACTGCATGAGGCTCAGGGGAATCATGAGGCCAAAAAAGGAGACCAGGAGGACGAGCCCGATCTTGAAGAGCAGGCCGAGGGCCTTCGCGCCCCCGACCTGGGAGAACTGCGATTCCTGCATGGCGGCGCCTTGGGCGAGGACTACATTTCCTTCTTCATCTTCTCGAAGCTTTCCTGGAATCCCCACTTGTCAAAGGCCTTCTGCAGCTCCCCCGACTTGTAGATCACTGGCATCCTTTTGTCCCAGATCGCCTGGAGGGCCCTTCCCCTGTCGGTGGCCGCAAAGGCGAGATAGAGCCTTACCCACTTCACAGTGTCGAGCTTGAATTCCTTCGTGGACACGCCGAGCTTCTCAAGAGCGGGTTCGATCGTGGACTTGGTCTCGATGTAGTAATCGATCCTCCCGGACTGGAGCATCTTGATCCCGCTAGCTGTATCGGAGACCTCGGTCAGCTTCACGGGAACCGAAAGGTACTTGTCATAGGCATAGTCGACAATCCAGGCGACCTTCTTGTCCTTGAGGCTGGCCTCATCCTTGTAGTCGGCGACCTTGGCCTTCTGCATCATCACCGTCAGGTCGTCGAAATCCATAGGGTATTTGGGGTAGATGCCCTTGCCCTCGGCCACGTCGCCCTGGTAGACGCCGACGCAGATGTCGGTCTTCCCGGCCTCCAGCATCTGGACCGATCGCGCGAAGGGCACAATCTTGATCGCGAGCTTGGAGCCCTGGGGAGCGAAGACCAGGCGCATCACGTCGAAATAGAGGCCGCTGCCATCCTTG
This sequence comes from Spirochaetaceae bacterium, assembly GCA_025356015.1. Lineage (GTDB taxonomy): Bacteria > Spirochaetota > Spirochaetia > Treponematales > Rectinemataceae > JANXYO01. Next base: position 7,810 of record JANXYO010000037.1, on the reverse strand, counting down.
AGGGTACAGTCCGCCCACTCGTCCGAGGCGACGTCGATGCTCTTGAGGTCCTGCGCGGCCAGTAGGCCGGCGGACAGCGCCAGAGAGAGGATTGCGGCCGTGCGTTTCATGGGCCCTCCTGGGAAAATGTTTGTCTTCCTGTTATTGGTTTATGTCAGACCAAGCATAGTGCAACCGAGGAGGAATGCAAATCCCCTAATACGACTCGATCCAATAAGCCTTGGGCGCGGGCGCGTACGCCTGGAGCTTCCCGCCTTCCGCCCAATCCCGATAGAATCCCAGAGCAGGCGATCGGATCGGAAACCAGGGGGCCCAAGGGTGCGGGAAATCAAGGATGTGCTCATTGTCGGAGCGGGCGCGGTGGGCTCGGCGGTCGCCGGGATCATCGACCGCGGCCTGCCGGGCTCGGTGCGCCTGCTCGCCGGGCCAGAGCGGGCGGCAAGGCTAAAGGCAGAGGGCCTCGTCCTCAACGGCGAGAGGCGCGACTTCTCCCTGGCCACCCCCCTTGCGGCGCCCAGGGCCGGCCAGGAAACGAGCGACCTCATCCTCGTGGCGGTGAAGCACCACCAGCTGGAGCAGGCCATCGCCGACATGGCCGGCCACGTGGGAGGCCAGAGCCTGGTGCTCTCCCTCATGAACGGGATAGACAGCGAGGACAGCCTCGCCGCGGCCTTCGGACGGGAACGCGTTCCCTGGGCCATGATCCTCGGGATCGACGCTGTAAGGGAGGGCAACGAGACCCGGTACTCCTCGGCGGGCCGGATACACTTCGGCGACGAGCGCAACCATCCGGACGCCATGAGCGCCAGGATTTCGCGCATCGCGGCCTTCTTTGACCGCTGCGGGCTGCTCTACACGGTTCCCGAGGACATGATCAGGAGCATGTGGTTCAAGTTCATGATCAATGTCGGGGTCAACCAGGCATCGGCCGTCCTCGGGGCCCCGTACGGCGGCTTCCAGCGCCCCGGTCCCGCGAGGGAGCTCATGACCGCGGCGATGCTCGAGGTTGTGGCCCTCTCGGCCTCCCTGGGCACTGCCCTCGTCCCGGCCGACATCGAGCTCTGGAACGAGACCCTGTCCACCCTGCGCCCCGAGGGGAAGACCTCGATGCTCCAGGACATCGAGGCGGGGCGGAAGACCGAGCTCGAGGTCTTCGGCGGCAAGGTAGTGGAGCTCGGCAGGCGGCTCGGGATTCCGGTTCCCGTGAACGAGACCCTCCTTCTTGTGCTGCGCGGCCTGGAGGACGGGGCCCGGTTGGCGGGGAGCGTTATGCGCCCGCTGTCTGTTGCTCCACTGGCGCCGGCCTGAGTATATTTCCGCTAGAATCCGGGCGTCCCGGATGGGTGGAGGGCCTCTAATGATCAGAAGAGTCCTGGCCGCGATTCTCGCACTCGCTCCGATCGCCGCGATGGCCGACGAAGCCAGCCTGATCCTTCCAGACATGGGATCGGTCCTCTTCTCGGGCATGTCGGGCAGCGTCCTCCTGTCCTCGGGCCTCGTGGTCTGCGCCCTTGGCCTGGTCTTCGGGCTGGCCGCCTTCTTCCGGCTCAAGAAGCTCCCCGCCCACCGCTCGATGAAGGAGATCTCCGAGCTGATCTACGCGACCTGCAGGACCTACCTTGCGACCCAGGGCAAGTTCCTCGCGATTCTCTGGTTCTTCATCGCGGCGATCATGGTGATCTACTTCGGCCCCCTGCGCGGCTTCGACCCCCTGCGGGTCTTCGTCATCATCGCCTTCTCGGTGGTTGGCGTCCTTGGAAGCTACGGGGTCGCCTGGTTCGGCATCAGGGTCAATACCCTCGCCAACTCCCGCTCGGCCTTCGCGAGCCTCAGGGGGAAGCCCTACCCCGTCTACGCCATACCCATAGAATCGGGCATCTCGATCGGCATGCTCCTCATCTCCGTCGAGCTGGCCATGATGCTCATCATCCTGCTCTTCGTGCCCGGTTCCTACGCGGGACCCTGCTTCATCGGCTTCGCCATCGGCGAGTCCCTCGGGGCCGCTGCCCTGCGCATCGCGGGAGGGATCTTCACGAAGATCGCCGACATCGGCTCGGACATGATGAAGATCGTCTTCGACCTCAAGGAAGACGATGCCCGCAATCCCGGCGTCATCGCCGACTGTACGGGCGACAACGCGGGCGACTCGATCGGACCTACCGCCGACGGCTTCGAGACCTACGGGGTGACCGGTGTCGCCCTCATCACCTTCATCCTCCTCGCGGTACGCGACCCTGTGGTCCAGGTCCAGCTCCTTGTGTGGATCTTCTCGATGCGGATCGTGATGGTGATAGCCAGCGGGGCGGCCTACCTCCTCAACGGCGTCTACGGCAGGTGGCGCTGGGGAAACGCGACAGAGATGGATTTCGAGAAGCCCTTGAGCTCCCTCGTCTGGATCGCCTCGGGAATCTCGGGCCTCATGACCTTCCTGGTCTCGGCCCTCCTCATCCCGGGCCTCGGCGACGGGACCCTCTGGTGGAAGCTCTCGATCATCATCTCCTGCGGCACCCTCGCCGGGGCCCTCATACCCGAGCTCGTCAAGGTCTTCACCTCGACGGGCTCGCGCCACGTGAGGGAGATAGTGTCCTCGGGACGGGAGGGCGGAGCTTCCCTCGTCATCCTCTCGGGAATCGTGGCGGGCAACTTCAGCGCCTACTGGATGGGCCTCGTGATCCTCATCCTCATGGCCGCCGCCTACCTCATCTCCACCTTCGGCCTCGTTGTCCTCATGGTCGCGCCGGCGATCTTCGCCTTCGGCCTGGTCGCCTTCGGCTTCCTGGGCATGGGGCCGGTGATCATCGCCGTCGACTCCTACGGGCCGGTGAGCGACAACGCCCAGTCCGTCTTCGAGCTCTCCCTCATCGAGATCATCCCGGGGATCGGGGCCGAGATCGAGAAGGAGCACGGCTTCAGGCCCGACTTCGAGCGCGCGAAGCTCCTCCTCGAGGCGAACGACGGGGCCGGCAACACCTTCAAGGCCGCCGCCAAGCCCGTCCTCATCGGGACAGCCGTGGTGGGGGCAACCACCCTCGTCTTCTCGATCGTCATGGTCCTCACCAAGGGCCTGAGCACGGGACTCGACATGCTGTCGATCCTCCATCCCCCCTTCCTCCTCGGCCTCATCGCCGGGGGTGCAGTCACCTTCTGGTTCACGGGCGCCTCGATCCAGGCTGTCTCCACCGGGGCCTACCGCGCCGTGGAGTACATAAAGCGGAGCATCAAGCTGGACTCCGGCTCGGGCGCTGCCTCGGTCCAGGATTCCCAGAAGGTGGTCGAGATCTGCACCCGCTACGCCCAGAGGGGGATGTTCAACATCTTCCTGACCATGTTCTTCAGCACCCTGGCCTTCGCCTGCGTGGAGCCCTACTTCTTCATCGGCTACCTGCTGTCGATCGCCCTCTTCGGCCTCTACCAGGCCATCTTCATGGCCAACGCGGGAGGAGCCTGGGACAATGCCAAGAAGGTCGTCGAGGTCGAGCTCAGGGAAAAGGGAACCGAACTCCACACGGCCACCGTGGTCGGGGACACCGTGGGCGATCCCTTCAAGGACACCTCGGCGGTGGCCCTGAACCCCTTCATCAAGTTCACGACCCTCTTTGGTCTCCTGGCTGTCGAGCTGGCCCTCGACCTGCCCAGGGCCCTGTCCCTTTCCCTCGCCGGGATATTCTTCTTCCACTCGATGCTCTTCGCCTGGCGCTCCTTCTACGCGATGCGCATACCCAAGGCGGCTCCCATCATCTAGGGCTGCCCCATTTGGCCCCAATCGGCAGGTCGAACTGTTCCCCGCCCTCAATGTTCCTTATATTAAGATCATCTAATGCTACCCAGCCCGGGAACAGTCCCGGGCGGCGCGGCTTCGCGCGGGTGGGAGGAGGAGCTTACTATGATGCGAAATAGCACGAGGCTCGGGGGGAAAGCGGCGGCCATCGTCCTGGCGGCCGGCCTCGCCACGGCGGTCTTCGCCCAGGCGGCCATGACTAAACAGACGAGCCTCGACGGTACCCTGACCATGGTGAACGGACAGACGGTCGCCGTGACGACGGCCACGATGGGGATGAAGATAGCTCTGCTCGCCTCGGACACCCTCATCCTCGAGCGCCAGAAGGTGGCTGTCGGAGACATCAAGGAGGGCGAGGCCCTCGGCGTCGCGGCGGTGAAGAACCCCGACGGGAGCCTGACGGCGACCGTGATCAACATCTTCGCCCCCGAGCTCTATCCCCGGGTGAAGAAGGGCCAGTTCCCAATGGACTCTGGCCAGATCATGACCAACGCCGTGGTGACGAAGTTCGAAGCTGACATGAATGGCAAGACCCTGACGATGCAGGCCGAGGGCGGCAGCTACACGATCTTGGTCCCCGAGGCGGCAGAGGTGCACCGCATGGTGGCAGTCAAGCCCGCCGAGCTTAAGGTGGGCATGCACGTGATCATCAGGGGAGAGGACAAGGGCGACGGTAAGCTCGCCGCCACCTTCATCAGCGCCGACACGAACTAGGGCCGAAGGCCCGCTAGGGCTGGGGAACCAGGCCCGACTCGATGAGGAGGGCCGAGTAGTACTTGGGCTCGATGTCCGACTCGCTCACCCCCGATCGCGAGAGGAGGCCCCTGATCTCGCCCTGGGCGAGGGCGATCGCGGCGGGATCCTCCTCCTTGAGCAGGATCTCGATCTCGATGAAGTCGCCAAGGCCCTCGACCTCGATGATCTCGATGGTCGCGGCCCCCTCGCAGGAGGGGGCGGGGCCGCCGGCAGGGGCCTCGCAGGGCTCGACGCGGTAGCGTGTGCCCCTTTTGCGTTTTGCGTAGAAGGGCTCGCAGCCGATGCGGAGGGCGAACTCGGCGAAGGCCTCGGGGTCTGATACGGAAAACTCACTCTCGAGGTTTATCTCGATGCCACCCTCGCTGCGCTTGTTCTTGAAGGTGACCACGGTTCCCCCTTCTTCGGCCCTGGCGCGGAAACCCCTGGTGCCCCGGTTGAGCCTCCAGTCGGGGCCGTGCCAGTAGGAGTCGAGCTTGTCGACCCCTCCCTCGAGGACGGCGAAGGAGGCTACCCGGGCCTCCACGGCCGCGCGGTCGGCCAGGTGGGCCTTCAGCTCGACCTCTATCATCGCTTCATCACCAGGACCGATGGATCGTAGTCCTCGGGCGCCTTGAAGCCGAGTAGCTCGATGCAGGTCGCCGCGAGGGAGGAGATGCCCAGGGCCGCCTTGCCCTCGATGCCCCCGCGGAGCTCTTCCTCGTACTCCCCCTTTCCTTCCGGATCGAAGACGATGCAGGGCACGGGGTTGAGGGAGTGGGCTGTCTTGACGCGGTAGATGCCCTCGGCCTTGCGAAGGGCGGCGCCTGTCTTCTTATCGTGCTCGAACATGTCGTCGGAGTTGCCGTGGTCGGCCGAAATGAGCATGGTGCCGCCCGCGGCCTCTACGGCCGCGCGCAGGCGCCCGAGCTGGAGATCCATGCCCTCGAGGCCCGCGACTACCGCCTGGTAGACGCCCGTGTGGCCCACCATGTCCCCGTTGGGGTAGTTGAGGCGGATGAAGCGGTATTTGCCCGAGCCTATCGCCTCGATGACCCTGTCGGTGATCTCGGCGCATTTCATCCAGGGCCTCTGCTCGAAGGGGACGCGGTCGGAGGGGACCTCGATGTAGTCCTCAAGCTTTTCGGAGAACTTGCCAGTGCGGTTGCCGTTGAAGAAATAGGTGACGTGGCCGTATTTCTGGGTCTCGGAGATGGCGAGCAGGGGCACGCCCGAGGCGGCGAGATACTCGCCCATGGTCCGGTCGATCGAGGGAGGCTCGACGAGATACTGCTTGGGGACATGGGCGTCGCCATCGTACTCCATCATGCCCGCGTACTCGACGGCGGGCCTCGGCCCCCTGTCGAACTTGTCGAAGGCCTCCTCCTCGAAGGCGGCGGTGATCTCGAGGGCTCTGTCCCCGCGGAAATTGAAGTAGATGACCGAGTCCCCGTCCCCGATCGTGCCGACTGGCCTTGCGCCAGGCGAGGCGGGATCGCCGTCGACGATGACGAACTCTGCCATGTCCTGGTCGATCACGCTGGGCTTCTCGCTGCGGTAGGTCCTGATCGCCTCGGAGGCGCTTGCGAAGCGCCTCCCCAGGCCGCGCACATGGCAGTCCCAGCCGCGGTGCACCTGCTCCCAGTCGGCCCCGTAGCGGTCCATGGTGATGTACTGGCGGCCCCCGCCCGAGGCGATGCGGTAGTCCCGGCCCGACACGTTGAGCGAGGCGAGAAAAGCCTCGAAGGGCTCGACGTATTCGAGGGCGCTCTGCTCGCCAACGTCGCGGCCATCGAGGAGGATGTGGACCCTGGCCCGCGTGACCCCTTCCTCGGCCGCGCGCTTGAGCATGGCCTTGAGGTGGTCGATGTGGGAGTGGACATTGCCGTCGGAGAAGAGACCGATGAAGTGGAGGGTGGCTCCTGCAGGACTACCAGCGGCGCCGCCGCCTGTCTTCGAGGCGCCGGCCTTCACAGTGGCGAGAAGCTTCTTCCAGGCGGCGCCCTGGAACATCGCCCCGGACTCTATGGAGCGGCCGACAAGCTTGGCCCCCTGCTCATAGACCCGGCCGCAGCCGATCGCGTTGTGGCCCACCTCGGAGTTGCCCATGTCCTCGTCCGAGGGGAGGCCCACCGCAGTGCCATGGGCCCGCAGCCGCGTCCGGGGGGAGCCGGACTCCATCGCGCGCAGGCTGTCCATCTTGGCGTCGAGGACGGCGTCGCCCTCGGCGTATTTCCCGTATCCCACGCCGTCCATGATGACGAGGACGAGGGGGCCGCGCCGGCCCTTCCAGGCGGGATTCTTCTCGAGAGCTTGGATCATGGTGGTGGGTCTCCTTCGCCGTTCGCGCGCTCTATTCGCCGTGGTAGTCGATGAGGGTCCGCACGGGCAATCCGCCGAGGGACTTGGAGTAGTCGAGGAATGGAAGGCCGATGACGGCGAATACGCCGATCGGCGTGGCCCCGCCTTCCCGCAGGAGGTCGGCGGCTGCCCTCACGGTCCCTCCGGTCGCGATCAGGTCGTCGACGATGAGGACCTTGCCGCCCCGGGGCATGTCATCGACGTGCATCTCGATCTCGGCCTGGCCATACTCGAGGTCGTAGCGCTTGGCCAGGGTCTTGCCCGGCAGCTTGCCCTTCTTGCGCACGAGGATGAGGGGGACGCCGAGGCGCTCGCACAGCGGGGCGGCGAACAGGAAGCCCCTCGACTCGATGGCGGCCACCGCGTCGAGTTTGGCGCTACCGTAGATCCTCGCCATTTCGTCGATGCAATGGCGGAAGGCGGCTGGGTTCACGAGGATGCTGGTGATGTCGTAGAAGAGTATGCCCTGTTTCGGAAAGTCGGGGATCTTGCGGATAGCGCTGTCGAGGTCGAATGAATCTGCCATGACTTCCTCGCTGCAGGGGGAGTCGGATTGCCCGGGAAGCCCCTGGTGGGCCTTCCGGACTCCGCTATGCGATGCCGCGGAGCCATGCCGCGAGGGCGGCGTGGTCGGGGCGGCGACCCACCAGGTCGGCGTGGGCGGCCGAGACTTCGGTGTCTGCGCAGAGACTTCGCAGCCAGGCGACAGCCGATCCCGAGGCCCCGAAGAAAGCCGCCCGTCTTCCCGCCAGGTTGATCCCTTTGAATACCCTCGCGAGCTCGCGATATGCGGCCGCGTCGGGCGATTCGGATCCCAGGATGTAGAGGGAGGATGCGAGGATTTCGGAGATCGTCACCTCTGAGGCGCTCTTGAGCGTCACCTCGTGGCGTTCGGCATCGAGACGTTCGGCGATCTCACCCGCGGCGCGCTCGATGTCG
>JANXYO010000019.1 GCA_025356015.1 Spirochaetaceae bacterium | reverse complement strand
CTGCGCGCGGCCGGGTCGCCGCTGGAATCCTGGAGGATCTGGCCCAGGGTGCGGGCCACGGTGAGGGCGTCGTTGGCCTTGGCCCCGATCACCGAGGTGTAGCGGGCGGCCGTCTCTCCCGCCGAACCCTCGAGGAGGTCCCTCACCAGGGAGGAGGTACGGAGGTAGACCACAACAAGCAGAACCACGAGGATGAAGGCGAATGCCGAGCCGACGATGAGCTGGAGCTTCGCGCGGATACCAAACGATCGCTTCATTGGACCTTCCGGAGTCTTGGACTGTTGAGGCTCATCGTACTTGGTGGCGAGGATTTGTCAATTGCGGAACGCCACCCGGAGGCCCCGTCTTCCTGATTTCGGCTTCCCACATCAGCAGAAATGCACATATACTGGGCCTGCAGAAGGAGAGAATCAGGACATGAAAGCCCTCGTAAAGAAAGGTCCCGAGACGGGCCTCTGGCTCGAGGACGTCCCGATGCCCGCTGTCGGGCCCAAGGACGTACTCATAAAGGTGAAGAAGACCGCGATATGCGGGACAGATGTTCATATCTACAAATGGGATGCCTGGTCCCAGCGGACCATCAAGACCCCCATGACGATCGGCCACGAGTTCGTCGGCGAGATCGTCGAACTGGGCAAGGATGTCGTCGGCTGGAAGCTCGGCGAGCGGGTCTCGGCCGAGGGCCACATAGTCTGCGGCGAGTGCCGGGCATGCAAGGCCGGCAAGCGCCACCTCTGCCCCAACACCGTGGGCGTCGGCGTGAACCGCAACGGCTGCTTCGCCGAGTACGTCTCGGTGCCCGCGACCAATGCCTGGCGAGTCCACCCCTCGGTGAGCGACGAGATCGCCTCGATCTTCGATCCCTACGGCAACGCGACCCATACAGCCCTGTCCTTCGACATGGTCGGAGAGGACGTCCTCATAACCGGGGCCGGACCGATCGGCTGCATGGCGGCGGCCATCTGCAGGCACAACGGGGCGCGCAACGTCGTCATCACCGACATGAACGACTACCGCCTCTCCCTGGCGAAACGCCTCGGGGCGGACAGGGCTGTCAATGTCGGCCGCGAGGACCTGAAAGCCGTCATGGCCGAGCTCGGCATGGTCGGAGGCTTCGACGTGGGCCTCGAGATGTCCGGAAGCCCCCAGGCCTTCTCGCAGATGCTCGACTCCATGTACAACGGCGGCCGGGTCGCCCTCCTCGGACTCCTCCCCAACGGAGCAGGCATTGACTGGGACAGGGTCATCTTCAAAGGCCTCTTCCTCAAGGGCATCTACGGCCGCGAGATGTTCGAGACCTGGTACAAGATGGAGGCCATGATCCGCTCCGGCCTCGACATCACCCCCATCATCACCCACCGCTTCGCCTTCGAGGACTTCCAGAAGGGCTTCGACGCCATGCTTTCGGGGGAGTCTGGCAAAGTCGTGCTCAGTTTCGACTAATATCGGGTTCGCATCGAAGCCCCAAGTGGCCCCGACGAAGCGCGGTCGGAAAGGACCGCGCTTCGTCGCCGCGAGGCGCGAAGCGGCTCGCGGGCGGTGCCCGGGCATAGTATTGTGGCGACCGGCCAACGGGTGCTATAGTGAGCCACCGTGAGAAAACGCTCCCGGTCCCGCCAAGGGGCCGCCGATCCGCGGGCTGAGCCAGAAATGGATCCAGACCCCGCGCGGAGAGAGTCGCGCCACGAGCAGCCACGTCAGGAAACAGAAAACGACCGCAAGGTCGGCGACGAACGCTCCAGCGCACCCGAGCCGAAAGAAAACCAAGATACTCAACCACAGCGACCCGCCGGAGGCCGTGGCCGACGCGCAAGACGCGGAGGCGATCGAGGCGCCGGCCAGGCCGAACTTTTCGACGCAGCGCCGGGGCAGGATGCGTCCCAGGCCCGCGGCGAAGAGGCCGCTGGCGACGCGAAGAAAAGCCGCTCGAAGCGCCGCAGGGAGCGGAGGAAGACCGCGCAGCGCGCAGATGGCCTTCCCCCGCTTGATCCGGAGAAGGCCGAGAAGTCCCATCCACCCAAGCCGCTCCAGCCTCCGGGAAGGGGAAGCGGACAGACCGCCGATGCACCGGGAAGCAGGCCACGCCCCGTCCGCCCGAACGAGGGCCACCGCGGGCCCCGGCCTGACATTCGCAGACCCGAAGGCCGCAGGCCCGACCCGCGCGGCCAGGCAGATGGCGGCCGCCGCATGGAGCGGGGCCCCGCAGCCCGGGACCCGAGGGACAGAGCCAGGCCCGATGGAAGCCCGAGGGACAGGTCCCGCGCGGGCGAAGGCCGTTTTGACCAGCAGCGCCGCGGAGGCCGCCCCCAGCCATCGGCCTCCGGCCATCGCGGCCGCTATGCCCATCCCGAGGGACTCCCGCCCCTCACCGAGGAAGACCTCGAGGCCGTGGGACGAGCGGGGCTCGGCGACGGATCGAATCCACGCTACGGATCAGGCTTCGGCGGCCCCGGCGGCATGGCCCAGACCGGCGTGCGTACACTGGAGACCCTCACACCGCCGGGTGAAAGCCTGTCGGCACTCGCTGTCCTCGAGGGCGTCCTCGAGGAGGCCGCTCCCCTTTCGCCCAAGCACCGCGCCGGACTACGAGGCGACATCAGGGCCCTCTGGGAGGAGCTCACCTCCGAACGCGAGCACCGGTCCTCGGACTATCTGAGCACACCGCCGGCGCTGAGCGCCTATCTCCGCTATTTCCTGCCCTGGAACCTCTTCAGGCTGTCATCGATCTTCTCCAACGCCGACTTCTGCCTTCCGGACAACGGCGTCGTCATCGACATAGGCTCGGGGCCGCTCACCGTCCCCATCGCACTCTGGATGTCCCGCCCCGAACTCCGCGAGGTGCCATTGACCTTCTACTGCCTTGACCGCGTCGAGCGGGTGCTTGAGGCTGGCAAGAACGTATTCGAGACCCTCTGCATGAGGGTCTCGGGCCGCCTGCCTCCTTGGAAGATCGAGATACGGAAGGAAAGTTTCGGCGCTTCCCTGCCCGAGCGCGCCCACCTCCTGACGGCGGCGAATGTCTTCAATGAGTTTTTCTGGAAGGAAAAGGGGAGCCTGGGCGAACGCGCCCTCGAGACAGCCCATACCCTCATGTCCTATCTGCGCGAGAACGGCAGCCTCTTTATCATGGAACCAGGTGATCCGCGTTCGGCCTCTCTCATATCCGCCCTTCGCGCCGCCCTCCTTGCCGAGGGAGCGGCCCCCCTGGGTCCCTGCCCCCACTCCCTCTCTTGCCCCATGCCCGGGGTCTTCCGTCACCTCCTTCCTCCGGAGGAGACCAGACAGGTCAAGGGCGACCCCAACGTCGCCCCATCCCGTTTCGTCCTTCCCCCCGTGGCAATGCCGAAGAAGAGGGACAAGTTCCCCTGGTGCCATTTCGGCCTCCCGACCACAAAGGCGCCCGCCTGGCTCACGGCCCTCTCCGATGAGGCGGGGCTCCCCAAGGAGAAGGTCACCCTCTCCTTCCTGTGGGCGGCGCGCGGCTCCATGGTGCGCCCCTCTGTTGGCATGCCCGAATCCTCCGCCCGGCCGAGCGAGCGCGAGCGCAGGGCCCGGGCGGGCAGGGGCATCCTCGTGCGAGTCGTCTCCGACCCCTTCACGGTCCAGGACGGGTCCACCGGGCAGTACGCCTGCTCAAGCCTCGGCTACACGATGCTCAAGCGGACCCGGGGCCAGGAGCCCTTCGATTCGGGGACCCTGCTCGAGATCACCACCTCTCCCCTGGCCCGAAACGATGAAAAATCTGGCGCGATTGTCCTTCCCTCTTGACACTTGAGGGGGTCGTCGATAGTATGCGTCCTCGTCGGTAACGACTAATGGGGGCGTGGCGAAGCTGGTTATCGCGCCGGCCTGTCAAGCCGGAGATCGCGGGTTCGATACCCGTCGCTCCCGAAAATCCCGTCATCCGACGGGATTTTTTTTCGGGCTGTAGCGCAGGGGCTAGCGCGCTTGGTTCGGGACCAAGAGATCGGTGGTTCAAATCCACTCAGCCCGATCCTATTTCCTGATAGGTAAAAAACTTACGAGCACGGGCACGGCGAAGGGAACGGCG
>JANXYO010000150.1 GCA_025356015.1 Spirochaetaceae bacterium | reverse complement strand
CTTGGTCCAAAGGCCTTCGACGCACTCACTGCCGAGGATGCGCGGCTTTCGCTCGATTCATTACCGGTAGTCTGATTTTCAAAACAGGTCGATCCGCGCCGTCGATCCATCGTTGCGACTTGGGGAGAATTGACGCTTACTTATCATCTGCATCTCATTGTGGGTATTCTGGACAGTCCTCGACGATGCCGGCACACGAGAGTCGCGCAGGGGGACCGAAAAAGGGATCCAGTAGCCCCTGGCCTAGGGCCCCAGAGGCGGCGGGGCAGCCTGATCCCTGGCCTTGAGGAGGGCCCCCCGCGCGGTGGTGATTCCCTCGAAGGCCCTGTCGCCCTCATATCCCGGGGTCGAGCCGATCTCGATGTCCACGCTGCCCGAATAGCCCGAGCCCTCAAGGATGCGGAAGATGGAGACCCAGTCCGTGTCCCCCTGGCCCGCGAGGCACTCCCGGCCGAACCTCGTCGAGCCCTGGGCTCCATGGAGGCCGAGGAGGCCGCGGTCTATCCGCGCGTCCTTGGCGTGGACGTGGAGGACGCGGTGGACCCAGGCCTCCAGCTGCATGAGGGGATCCGCGAAGGCGAGGAGCTGGTGGGCTGGCTCCCACTCGAGGCCAATCGGAGCTCCAGGCAAGGCGTCGAACATGAGCTCCCAGGCGTCGGGGTTCATGGCGAGGTTCCAGCGACCCGTCTTCCAGGTATCGCCGAAGCGGCAGTTCTCGAAGGCGATCGAGAGGCCAAGGGCGGCCGCCCTTTCGCAGCGGGGCGCGAAGGCCTCCTTCCAGGCTGGAATGGAATCCGGCACCGAGCGGCCAGGCAGACGCCCCGCGAAGGTCGAGACCAAGGTGGCGCCAAAGCGGGGGGCCGCCTCGATCAGGCTGTCCAGGGCGGAGATCGTCGCCTGCCCTGCCTCGTCGCCGGCGAGGGGATTGCCGAACACAGACAAGGCCGAGGGAGGCATGCCGAAGCGCCCCAGGAGGGAATCAGCCAGGGCGCCGAGCTCGGCTCCGCCGAGACCCTGCCAGAAGGAGAGGCACCAGCTCTCGAGGCCGAGTGGCGCCTCCGCCTCCAGGCCCGACCCGCCTGGTCCGCCGTCCATGGCGCAGAAAGCCCTGGCCATCGCCTCGCCTTCGACGAGGGCTCCGATCCTGATCCCGATGTCGCTCAAGGCCGGGTCCCTCCTTCTCCCGGCCGGCCCTCATCCGGGCCTTGGCCTGGGCAGCCGGCTGCAGAGGCCCCTGCGCCGGCGCCCTGGGCCAGGGCCTGTGCAGCGGCGACCAGGGCCTGGACCTCGAGACCACGCCCGAAGTCGATCGGCTCGCCGGGCAAGGGATCCACACCCCCCCCGGCCAGCTCGACAAAGCGCTCATAACTCGATGGCAGCTCCGGCGCCTTGAGCTCGCTGAGCTTCGCGTCGGGGCCCTCATAGACAAGGAGGGAATCGCGCGAGCGCTCAAGGTCGATGGCTATGTCGGCAAGCTCGCCTCGAACATGGCATCGGAAGGAGTCGAGGCAGCCTCGGGCCCTGAAACTCCCCGACACGCACGCATGGCTGCCCGGGGCATGAAGCAGGGCCTGGAAGGACTCCCAGGCCGGTTCGCGCTTCCTGTCGAAAGGAAGTTCCCCGGGATAGCGGTGCGCCAGGCAGGAGGATACCACGACCTCGCCCAGGAGGAGGAGGGCAGCATCAAGAAGATGGCTCCCAAGATCGCCGACGACACCGCCCGTCGAGCTGTCCTCGGCGATCCGCCACTGCCAGCGCGGAGTCGTCCGCCAGTCGCCCCAGCGGTCATGGACGAGCCAGCCCTGCAGATAGGAGAACTCGGCCCCCGAGATCCTGCCGATGGCTCCCGAGCCGATCAATGACCTCGCCTGGGAAAGGACCCCGCCGTTGCGCTTGGAGAAATTGACGAGTGCCGGGATTCCCGAGCTCAGCGCCGCATCGGCCATCGTCTGGGCCTCCGCCAGGCTGCGAGCCATGGGCTTCTCGCAGAAGCAGGGAAGGCCGCGGGAGAGGGCGGCCAGGACGGGCTCGCAGTGCCAGGCATCGCGCGAGGCGACAGAGACCGCGTCGATGGTTCCTGAGCAAATCATGGCCTCGGCATCGCCGTGGAAGGCCGGAATCCCCGCGGCAGCCGCGAAGGATGCGGCGCGGAAGGGATCCCGGTCGGCGCAGGCCGAAACGACGCATCCTTCGATGGAGGCGAAGCGCCGTGCATGGTAGGCAGCCATGGCCCCCGTGCCCACTATGCCGATCCGAAGGGCCGCGCCCATCTAGAGGCCCTGCCCCGCCGCGCGCGCCGTCGATTCGCGCACGACAAACCCGGTATCGAGCCACTCCTGGCGCGGCCAGTCCCTGCTGCCCTCGAGGTAGCCGATGAGGAGTCGGGCCCCGATCTCCCCCGAGGCCGAGACCTGGTTGTCGACCGTCGAGAGGGAGGGACTCACATCCTGGGCCGGGTGGAGATTGTCGTAGCCGATCACCGAGACATCGCGGGGCACTGATATTCCCTTTTCCGCGCACCAGGAGATGACACCAAGGGCCTCGCGGTCCGAGCTCGTCATGATGACCGTGGGCCTGTCCGCCGTCTCGAGGAGCCTGGCGGCTGCCCTGTAGCCCGAGGTGCGGGAGAAATCGCCCTCGACGACGGTGCTGCGGACAGCGAACTCCGAGGCGAGCTCCTCGAAGACCGCCAGCCGGTCGATGGCGTTCCTGAAGCGGCGGTCGCCGGTGACGTAGCCCACATGGCGGTGGCCCAGGTTCCAGGCGTGGGAGAAGGCCTGGCGCATGCCACTCTCGGGCCGGGAATCGACCGAGGAGAGGCCTTCATAATAGTTGTTGATGAGGACGAAGGGCATGCCAGCATCGAGGAGGTCGAGGAAGGGGGCGTAGTCAGCGGGCGTGACGGCGAAGACGAGGCCGTCCACCGCCTTCGATCTTATGAGAGAGAAGACGTCGGCCTCGGCCCGCCCCACCCTGCTCGGCACAATGGTGACCGAATAGCCCAGGGCGGCGGCACCGATGACGACGCCGTCGAGGAGGGCGGGGAAATAGGGCCGCGAGAAGGGAGGGAAGGACTCGTAGGTCGGGACGACGAGGCCGATCGTGCAGGTGCGCTTCTGGGCGAAGAGGGCAGCCTGCCGCGAAGGCACGTAGCCGAGCTCCCTCGCCGCCGCCCTCACCTTGTCCTTGATCGCGCCCGTGATGAGGGGGGAGTCGTTGAGGGCGCGGGAGACGGTCGACTCGGCGACCCCGGCGCTGCGGGCTACGTCGGCCCTTGTGGCCTTTGCGATCCTGTCCTCCCCTCCCTCTAGCGGGCCTTGGCGAGCTTGCCGAAGCGGTTCGCGATCGCAAGGGCCGGATCGAGGGGCACTTCCTTTCGCTTGAGGTCCTTCGGAATGCTTATGGCGGGAACGGCCCTTATGTGCTTGCCGGAGAACTGGGGCAGCCAGGGCCGCTCTGCCTCGAGCATCTGGGAGGCCATGTCCCTGATCTCCGCAAGGGTGAGGACGGCGGCGCTGAGGGGATCCATGGCGCAGGCCTGGACGAGGAGCTCGGGATCGCCGGAAAGGGCTGCCTCGACAGCCAGGCCCTGGACCAGGACGTTCGTCATGTTGAGGGCGGCGAGGGAAGGGGGCAGGGAGCCGACTCCCATTGGGTGAAGGCCCGTCCTGTCGACATAGATGGGAACCTCGACGCAGCAGCCGCCGGGAAGATTGGCGATGTAGCCGTCGTTCCTGACATTGCCGTTCAGCCTGAAGACCTTTCCGGTCTCCCTCGCCTCGATGATGTGGGAGCAGTACTCGGCGCTCCGCGCGCCCAGGCCCGTCGACTCGATGGAGAGGGGATCGAGGGTCTGGAACTTCTGGTCGATCATCGCGCAGTAGTGGTAATAGGCCCCGGTCTCGCCTCCAAAGGCGGGCTCGTCGCAGTAGGTCTCAAGGGCCTTCCGGTTCTTGCGGAAGTAGGGCAGGTACTCGGAGAGGTGGCCCGTGCTCTCCGTCATGAAGTAGCCGAAGTGCCGCATGACCTCGCCCCTCACCTTCTCGTTCACATAGTACTCGGGCTTCTCGAAATTGGCCTTGAGTATGGGGTAGAGGTCCCGGCCCCGGTGCTCGAGGGAGAGGAACCAGGCCATGTGGTTGATGCCGGCCGCGATGAAATCGATCTCGTCCTTCTCTACGCCCGTGTAGGAGGCGATGAGGTCCATGGTCGTCTGGACTCCGTGACAGAGGCCTATGAACTGCAGGCCCTCGACCCTCCCAAGGGCCCAGCAGCACATGGCCATCGGGTTAGCGTAATTGAAGAGGATGGCCCTGGGACAGAGCTCGCGCATCTCGGCTGCGATCTCCATGAGGGCCGGGATGAGGCGCTGGGCGCGGAAGATGCCGCCAGCCCCCATGGTATCGCCGATGCAGTTGTCGACCCCGAACTTCATGGGGATCTCGTAGTCCTGCCTGAAGCCCTCGACACCGCCGACCTGTATCATCACGACAACATAGTCGGCGCCGCGGAGCGCCTCGCGGCGGTCGGTCGTCGAGACCACCGTCGCTTCCACGTCATTGTCCGCTATCATGCGGCCCACGAAGTCCTTCATCTTGTCGAGGCGCCTGTGGCTCAGGGCCATGAGGCGGTACTCGCTTCCAGCCAAGGCCGGCGTGGCCAGAAAATCCCCCATCAGGGTCTTGCAGAACACGAGGCTGCCCGCCCCGATCATCGCGATCTTGGCCATTCTTCCGGCTCCTTTGCCTTGAGTGTCGCGACCCTAAGGTCGCCTTATGCAAGAGGCCGCCCCCTTTCGGGGGCGGCCCGGTATCGGTGGCGCCACGGGCCCGGTCAATGCGAGCCGGGCCTTCCAGGCGCCCTCGACTAGAACATGGACTTCGGGTCGTAGTACTTCTTCGCGTTGTCCTTGGTGATGAGCTCGGCGGAGATGATGACCTTCGAGGGGATCTTGGCCTGGATGAAGCCAGGGAGGTTCTGGCCGCGCACGCCGAGGACGGCGAGGTTGATCGCGGGATAGATCATCGAAGGGGGATAGGTGACGTCGGCGGTGATCATGGGATCTCCGTCCATGACGCGCTTGATCATGGCCTTGGAGCCGGCGCCGCCGACCATGAGCTTGATCTCCTTGCGGCCGGACTCCTTGTAGGCCTGGAGGACACCGGTGAGGATGTCGTCGTCCTGGGCCCAGACCGCGTCGATCTGCTTGTACTTCTGGAGGTAGGTCTGCATGACCTCGAGGCCCTTCTGGGTATCCCAGTTGGCGGGCTGGGACTCGAGGATCTCGATGCCGGGGAACTTCGTCTTCATGACAGCCTTGAAGGTGTCGACGCGCTCGGAGTTGATCACGCAGGGGATGCCCTCGAGGATGACCATCTTGCCCTTGCCGCCCATGGCCTTGCCCATGTACTCGGCCGAGACCTTGCCAAGGCCGGGGTTGTCGCCGGCGATGTAGACGTCCTGGACTTCCTCGGTGAGGCCGCGGTCGACGGAGACGACGTAGATGCCTTTTTCCTTGGCCTTCTTGATGGCCGGGGTGAGGGTCGAGGAGTCGTAGGCGAGGACGACGAGGGCGTTGACGCCCTTCACCATGAGGTCCTCGACGTCGGAGACCTGCTTCTGCGGGGAATCGGCCAGGGTGAGGGTGAAGGTGACATCCTTGTCCTTCGCGCCGATGTCCTTGATCGCCATCTGGGCGTAGTACACGAGGCCGCCAGTCCAGCCGTGGTCGGCGCTCGGGATCGAGACGCCGATCTTAACCTTCTGCGCCATGGCGGGCATGGCACAGAGCACGAGGGCCGCGAGCATGACCAAGAGAATCTTCTTCATCGCTTCCTCCAGGAGACTTGTCTTGCAAACGCCTCGCGGTCCCTTCGCCGACGGCGACGGAACCACGGGTCGGAATGAACAGGATCAGGCACGGGCCGCCTTGGCGGAACCGCGCTGGATGAACACGGCGGCGATGATGACCAGGCCCTTGACGGTGCCCTGCAGGTAGGCGCTCACGCTGAGCATGTTGAGCATGTTGTTGATCATGCCCAGTATGATCGCGCCGATCACGACGCCCCAGATCGTGCCGCGTCCGCCAGTCATGGGCGTTCCGCCTATGACGACGGCGGCTATCGCGTCCATCTCGAAGTTGACTGCCCCGTTGGAGGAGTTCATCGAGTTGAGGCGGCTTGAGAGCATGACTCCGGTGACGGCGACCATGGCCCCGGTGAGGACGTAGGTGAAGAGCCTGATCCAGTCGACGCTGATGGCCGAGTACCTGGCCACCTTCTCGTTCGAGCCGACAGCGCAGGTGTAGCGGCCATAGCGGGTGCGGTTGAGCAGGCCCGAGAGGAGGAAGGCCAGGACGAAGAAGACCCAGACCACGGTGGGGATGCCGAGGACGCTGCTCATGCCCATGTTGCCGTACAGGTCGCTCTGCGAGACGAACTGCCCGGCGTTGCCGATGTACAGGGTGAGGGAGCGGAACATCGCCATCGTGCCAAGGGTCACGATGAAGGGCGCGACACGGCCCTTGGTGATCAGGATGCCGTTGAAGAAGCCCGCGAGGATGCCGATCGCCAGGGCCGCGCCCCAGGCCGCCGCGATCGCCGAGGCCCCCCCGCCCAGGGCATTGACGACCAGGATGGCAATGGCGCCAATGAAGGCTGTCATTGAGCCGACGGAGAGGTCGATGCCGCCGCCGATGATGACGAAGGCCATGCCAAGGCCGATGATGCCCGAGTAGGAGACCTGCTTCAGGATGTTGAGGAGGTTCTGGACCTGGAGGAAGTAGGGGCTGGCGATGGCCGAGAGCACGAAGAGCACGACCAGGGCGCCCAGGGACAGCAGGTTCTCGGAACGCAGACCGAAGGGAAGTGCTCGTTTCATCGGGCGCTCCCCCCCTTGATCCCGGTGGCGTAGTACATGATTTCCTCCTCGTTGATCCGGTCTCCGCTGAGCTCGCCCACTGCCCGGCCCTCGCGCATGACGATGACCCGGCCGCACATGCCGATGATCTCCTCGAGCTCGCTTGAGATGAACATGACGGCAATGCCCGAGTCGGCGAGAGCGCGTATGAAGGCGTAGATGTCGCTCTTGGCCTTGACATCGACGCCCCGGGTTGGCTCGTCGACGATGAGGACCCGCGGCTGGGTGTCGAGGCTCTTCGCGAGCGAGACCTTCTGCTGGTTGCCTCCCGAGAGGTTCTCGAGCCTGGCGTCGATGGACGGAGCCTTGATCTCGAAACGGTCGACATAGAACCTGGTCTTCTCGAGCTCGCGCGCGTGGGCGATGAGGGGCCGCGCATAGGAGGCGAGGGAGACGAGGGTCACGTTGGCGTACATTGAGAATGCGGTCAGGATGCCGGCGCCCTGGCGGTCCTCGGAAAGATAGGCGATGCCTGCGACGACAGCGTCGCCGGGCTTCCTGATCCGGCGTTCCCTGCCCTCGACCCATATCTTTCCGCCGGAGATCCTGCGGACGCCCATGATCGATTCCGCGAGCTCGGTCCGGCCCGCTCCAATGAGGCCGGCAAAGCCCAGTATCTCCCCGGCGCGCAGGCTGAAGCTCACATCGTGAAGGAGGCCCTCGACCGCCAGGCCCTCGACCGCCAGGGCGACCTCGCCCTCCGCGGCCTTCTTCTGCGGGAATATCTGGCTGAGCTCGCGGCCGACCATGCGTCGGGCCATCTCGTCTGTCCCCAGGGCAGAAGCCTCCTCGAGGCAGATGAAGGCCCCGTCGCGGAGGACCATCACGCGGTCGCAGATCGTCTTCACTTCCTTGAGCTTGTGGGAAATGTAGACGATCGTGACACCCTTCTCCTTGAGCCTCCTCATGAGGCCGAAGAGGATGTCGATCTCGCGGCCGGTGAGGACGGTGGTGGGCTCATCCATTATGAGAAGACGGCACTCGGCCTTGATCGCCTTCGCGATCTCGACCATCTGCTTCTGCGCGACGCTCAGGGAGCCGATGGACGCGAGGGGATCGGCGTCGGCGTCGAGTTCCCTCATGAGCTCCCGCGTCCGCTCGATCATGGCCTTCCTGTCAAGGAGGCCGGAGCGACCGCGCAGCTCGGCGCCGAGGAAGATGTTCTCGTAGACCTTGAGGGTCGCGACGAGGTTGAACTCCTGGGGGATAAGACTCACCCCGATGCGCTTGGCCGCGGCGGCGTCCTTGAGCTCCACGGCATGGCCGTCGAACTCGATCGTGCCCGCGGTCGGCTCGTGGATGCCCGAGAGGATCTTGATGAAGGTGGACTTGCCGGCACCGTTCTCGCCGATAATGCCGAGGATCTCCCCCTTCCGGATCTCGACGGAGATAGAGTCGAGGACCCGGACCGAGGAGAACTCCTTGACGATGCCCCTGGTCCTTACCAGGACCTCCGCCGTTTCGCGAGAAGTCATTTTTGCATTGCCGCGTCGAAGGCGATGTTCGATGGCGAGAAATCCACGCGGCGGACAAAGGCGAGGGCCTCGCGGGCTCCGAACTCCCGCTCCATGCCCGAGTCCTCCCACTCGACCGAAAGGGGCCCGGTGTATCCCGCGGCATTGAGCTCGCGAATGATGTTCTCGAAGTCGACGTCGCCGTGCCCGAGGCTGCGGAAGTTCCAGCCCCTGCGGTTGTCGCCGAACTCGAGGTGAGAGCCCAGGATGCCGGCCCTGCCGTCGAGGGTCACGGCCGCGTCCTTCATGTGGACGTGGAAGATCTTCTTCGCGAAATCGCGGACGAAGAGATGGGGTTTCATGCCCTGCCAGATCAGGTGGCTGGGGTCGAAGTTGAAGCCGAGGGTCGGCCTCTGCTTGAACTCCGATAGGAGGCGCTCGGCCGTGTAGAAGTCATAGGCGATCTCGGTCGGGTGGACCTCGAGGGCGAACTTCACGCCGCAGGCGTCGAACTCGTCGAAGATGGGGCTCCAGAGCCTCACGCTCTCGGCGAAGGCCTCGTCTGTCATCGCCGTCGTGGTCTGGGGGAAGGAGTACCAGTACTTCCAGACTGCCGAGCCCATGAAACCCGTGACGACCTTGCAGCCCATGTTCTTGGCGGCCCGGGCCGTGTACTTCATCTCCTGGATGGCCCACTCGCGGATCTTTTCGCTCTTTCCCTTGCACTCGGCCGGAGCGAAGCCGTCAAGCCGCGGATCCCAGAGGTCGCCGACGCACTGGCCGGAGAGATGGGCTCCGAGTGCCCATGCCTTGAGTCCATGCTTCGCGAGGATGGCTTTCTTCTCCTCGACGTACTTGGGATCGGTGGCCGCACGCTTGACGTCCATGTGGTCGCCCCAGCAGGCGATCTCGATGCCGTCGTAGCCGAAGGACTTCACCTTGGCGCAGAAGGTCTCGAAGGGAAGGTCGGCCCACTGGCCGGAGAAGAGGGTTACTGGTCTGGACATGCTGTCTCTCCTTGATTTTCAGAAATCGAGCCAGACTGCGCCCTTGCGGGAGCTGTCGACGCACTTGCCGATGAAGCGGACCCCGGCTATCCCGTCCTCGACGCTCGGGAAGTCGAGCTCGTCCTCGGTCAGGACCGCACCGCTCTTTTTCTTCATCACCGCGGCTATGAAGGTCTTGTAGATGTTGGCGAAGGCCTCGAAATAGCCCTCGGGGTGGCCCGAGGGGATGCGGGAGTAGGACTGGGCATGGGCATGGAAGCCGTCGCGGCCGCGGGAGAGGGTCATCGTGGGCTCACCGAGCTTGGACACCACGAGGTAGTTCGGATTCTCCTGGGCCCACTGGATGCTGCCCTTGCTGCCGAAGATCCGCACCCGCAGGCCGTTGTCGTAGCCTATGGCGATCTGGCTCGACCAGTAGAGGCCCTTCGCCCCGCCCTGGTAGTTCAGCATCACGCACGCGTTGTCATCGAGGACCCGGCCCTCGACGATGGTGTCGAGCCTGGCGCAGAGGGAGGAGATCTTGAGGCCAGTCATGTAGGAGACCATGTTCTCGGCGTGGCTGCCGATGTCGCCGGTGCAGTTGGACTTGCCGGCGAACTTCGGATCGGAGCGCCAGGCGGCCTGCTTCTGGCCCTCGAGCTCGAGGCGGGTGGCGAGCCACTCCTGGGGATACTCGGCGTTGACGAAGCGGATGTCCCCGATCTCGCCCTTGCGGATCATCTCCCTGGCGTGCTTGACCGCGGGATAGCCGGTGTAGGTGTAGGTGACGCAGAAGAGGAGCTTCTTCTGCCTCGCGAGCATCGCGAGCTCCTCGGCCTCGGCGGTCTCGAAGGTCAGGGGCTTGTCGCAGACGACCTCGATGCCGTGGCTCAGGAATGCCTTTGCCGCGGCGTAGTGCTGGTAGTTGGGTGTGACGATGACAACGAAGTCGATGCCGTCGCTCCGGCCTGATTCCCTGGCCGCCATGGTCTCGAAGTCCGGATAGATGCGGTCACTGGCCAGACCGAGGCTCTGACCCAGCTCAACCGACTTCTCGGAGCTGCGCGAAAAACAGCCGGCGACGAGGACGGCGAGGCCGTCGAGACCAATTGCCTTGCGGTGGACATCCCCGATGAAGGCCCCGGGACCTCCTCCGACCATACCGTAACGAAGAATCCGGGTGGCCGCGCCGCCCTTCGAAGCTTCGATCATGGATCCCCCTCACGTCATGCACGCGCGTGCATGAACTGCGTGGGGGCAGAATAAGCCGGGTTTTGAAAACGCGCAAGGGGGAAAATGATGGAGACCCGGCCGGGGAAGCGGGACCAGGGGGGATCAAGGACCAGGGTTCGAAGCTGAGCTGAGCGATATGCCCCGGCGCAGGGAGGCCTCGGCGATGCTTCCCTCGAGGGCCTCGGTCAGGGCCTCACGCTTGCCCGTCCTGTAGGCGTTTGGGGACAGGAGGTGTTTCTTCTTGAAGAGATGGTAGAAATGGCTCAGGGAATCGAAGCCGGCCTCGGCGCAGATCTCTATCACGGTCTCGTTCGACAGCTTCAGGGCCCGAGCGGCGAAGTCGATCCTGAGCTCATTCACCAGCTCCGTGGGGGTCTTGCCCAGGAATCTCCGGCAGCTGCGCGACAGGTGCTCCACGCTCTTGCCCGAGAGGCGCTTCATCGCCTCCAGGCCCTCCGAGAAGTTCTCCTTCTTCATCATCTCGAGGGCGAGGCTCCGGAACCAGGCGGGCATCTCGGCCTTGTCGCTCTCGGGCATGCGGGGGAAGCAGGACACCAGGAGGTGGAGGATGGCGATGCGGAACAGGGACTCCGACTTGTGCCTGAGGATGCGCTCCGAGAAGACGAGCTGCTCGAGTTCGGCCACGGCTGCCTTGAAGGCCCCCGGTGATAGCTGGACACAGGGGGGCAGGGAGGGCTCAAGCAGTCGCTCCGGCTCGAAATCATCGCCGAGGAAGCCGAAGAGGGCGTGGACCGCGGGGCCGGGCATGAGGACATTGATGAGCTGGAAATTGTGCGACATGCGCGCATAGCGGTGGTCATCCTCGGGGCGCACGAAGACAACGCAGCCCCGGGCCAGGGGCAGAGACGAGCCGTTTACGCTGTGCGTCGCCGAGCCGCGGCTGACGAGAAAGAGCTCATAGTAGTCGTGGCTGTGCTGGATCGCGAGCTGCCTTGGATCGTCGATTATGCTCGCGTACTCATGCGCTGGATCGTCCAGGAAGCGGCTCACGAGGAGCTTCATGGCTATCGGCCTCCGGTCTGGAGATCAACATAGGACAAATCGCCGATCAGCGCAAGACAAGACCCCTGGCCCAGACGGGTGTCTACTGTGCTCGGTGAGGGCGATGGCCCGCACCGGAGGAAAGGCTTCCATGAACAATTTCAAGGTCAGAACACCGCGCGGCGACCTGCGCTTCGAGATAGGCTTCACGGCGGCCCACAGGGAAGCCCAAAGGAAGCATGGCCATCCGGCGCGCATCGAGGCCGCCTGCCTGCGCGCCCAGTTCCCCGCCATCTTCCATCCCATCCAGGACGAGGACCTCATCGCCGGCCGCATCCAGATGGGTCTTGTGGGTCTCGGGATCCAGCATCAGACCGGGGGCTTTGGCTTTTACATGAATGAGGAGAAGGTTGTCGCCGAGCTCGAGTTCAGGGCCGGAGATGCGAAGTACCGAGAAGAGCTCCAGGACATGCTGACCTACTGGAAGGGACGCAACACCAACGCCCTGGTCCTCAGGAACATGCCCAAGCAGATCAGCGGGGCCCTGTTCAGCGACAACTGGAGGAGCCTTCCCCTCCCCGCCTCCCCCATCCTCCGCATGGCCGGAGCCTACATCGACTTCGACAAGCTCATCAGGATAGGCATCCCTGGTCTCGAGGCCGAGGTCGACCTTTACAGAAAACGGGCCGCCTCCGATGGGGGCGACCTTGAGCTCCTTGAGTCCATGCTCGATGTGCTCGCCCTCCTCAAGGAGGCCTGCGCATTCTACTCGGCCCAGGCGAGGGGACTCGCCGCCGGGGCAGGCACAGACGAAAGGAAGAGGCAACTCCATTCCATGGCAGCTGCCCTCGATGCCATTTGCCTGCGCCCGCCCTCTTCCATGCTTGAAGGCCTCCAGCTCGTCTGGCTCTACGGAATAATGGCGCCCCTCATCGAATACGGCAGGCTCGACGAATACATCGGCGACCTCTACGTCCACGACCTCGACGCCGGCCTCATCAGCCAGGAGGAAGCTGTTGAGCTCGTCGCGAGCTTCTTCAGGCTGATCGACCACCTCGACTGCGAGACAGACGGCAGGGTGATCGTGGGCGGCTACGGGAGGCGCAATCCTGCAAACGCCGACAGGGCCTGCCTGGTCGCGATCGAGGCCTGCAGGCGGGTGAAGGAAGTCCTGCCCCAGTTCACCCTGCGCTTCAGCAAGGCGACACCGCTGGAGGTATGGGCAGCGGCGATGCGCTGCATCGAGGAGGGTAGGACCTACCCCCTGCTCTACAACGACGAGGTCCTCGTGCCGGGAGTGATGAGGGCCTTCGGCGTGGACAGGGCGAGGGCCGAGACCTATATGCCCTTGGGCTGCGGAGAGATCGAGTTCGACCACCACAGCTTCGGCACGCCGAGCGGTTCCATGAACACCCTCAAGATCCTCGAGCTCGCCATGCGCGGCGGCTTCGAACCCATGACGGCCTGGCGCCTGGGACCCGAGACAAAGCCCCTCGCCGACTGCTCGAGCTTCGACGAGTTCCTCGGCATCTACAGGGAGCACCTGGCCTTCTACATCGAGGCCCAGGCCGTCTTCGAGAAATACGAGTACGAGATCACCGGGAAGATCCATCCCTTCATGATGGTCACGATGCTCTATGACGGCTGTCTCGAGAAGGGAAAGGCGGTCTTCAACGGTGGCTGCGCCTATCTTGGCGGCACCCTCGAGCTCTATGGCAATGTCAACGCTGCCAATTCCCTCGCCGCTATAAAGAAGCTCGTGTTCGAGGACGGGAGCCTGGGCGCAGCCAGGCTCCTCGAGGCAATGGACGCCAATTTCGTGGGCTTCGAGCGCGAGCGAAAGCTCCTCCTGGATGTCCCGAAGTACGGCAACGACCTCGACTATGTCGACTCCATCTTCGTGGACCTCCACGACTGGCTCTGCTCCACGATCAGGTCGCAAGGGCCCAAGGTGGGCCTCGACAGCTACCTCGCCGTCACGATCAACAACGCGCAGAACACGACCTTGGGCCGCTGGGTGGGAGCCACCCCCGACGGCCGCAAGGCAGGCGCGCCCATGGCCAACGCCAACAATCCCGCTCCCGGCAGCGACACACGCGGCATCACGGCGATGCTCAACTCGATCCTCAAGCCATCACACGACAACCACGCCGGGATGGTCTCCAACATCCGGTTCACGAAGGAGACCTTCGCCTCGGGGCGCGACAGGATCCTTGCCCTGATCCGCAACTACTTCGAGCGAGGCGCCGCGCACGCGATGATCACCGTCGTCGGTCGCGATGACCTGCGAAACGCCATGCTCCGCCCCCAGGACTACCGCGACCTCATCATCAGGGTTGGTGGCTTCTCGGCCCGCTTCGTCGACCTCAAGAAGGACGTCCAGCAGGAGATCTATGACCGGATCAGTTACTAAGGGGACGAGGGCGCTGATTTTCGACATCCAGCGCCTCTCCCTCGACGACGGTCCGGGAATCAGGACCTCGGTGTTCTTCAAAGGCTGCCCCCTGCGCTGCATATGGTGCCACAATCCCGAGGGCCTAGCCGCCGTCCCCGAGCTCCTGTACAGGGCTGCAGCCTGCGTGGGCTGCGGGGCCTGCGCGCGGGCATGCCCCTCTGGGGTGCACCGTTTCGAGGAGGATGGTGGGCGACTTGTCCATGTAGTGGACCATGGGGCCTGCAGCCTGAACGCAGCTTGCCTCGAGGTCTGCTGCTATGGAGCCCTTGAGATCGCTGGTCGCCTCTACGACGCGGAAGAGCTCCTCGCCGAACTCGAGGGAGACCTGCCCTGGTTCCCCTCGACGGGCGGGGGCATCACCCTCACGGGGGGCGAGCCCATGATGCAGGTCGATTTCATCGAGGAGCTGGTCGCCAGGGCCGGTGGCCTCGGGATCTGCATGGAGACCTCGGGCTTCGCACCGCCAGCCGATTTCCTCAGGATCATGGGAGGGATCGAGCTGTTTCTCTTCGACTACAAGGCGACCGATCCGGAAAGGCACAGGGAACTCTGCGGGGCTAGCAACGAGCTCATCCTCGAGAACCTCGACGAGCTTTGCCGAAGGGGCGCCAGGGTGGAGCTCCGCCTGCCCCTGGTGCCGGGCTTGAACGACGACCAGGAGCATTTCCAGGGCATCGCGGAGCTCATGCGCAAGTACCCGTCCATCGAGAGGGCCAGGATCATGCCCTACCACAACCTGGGCTTGTCCAAGGCCGCGCAG
>JANXYO010000140.1 GCA_025356015.1 Spirochaetaceae bacterium | reverse complement strand
TCGCATCGCCGCCCAGGGCAGGCCCGACGAGATAGGCGAGGCGATGAAGGGCGAGGAGCGCATCAGGCTCCGGGTCAAGAGCGCGAAGGGCGGCATCGACTCGGCAGCCCTCAGGGTCCTCTTTGGCGAGCTCCATGGTCTGCGCTCCGTCACCGCCGTGGAATCATCGGGCACGGCCTTCGACGCCGAGCTCTCGATGCAGCCCGCCTCGCCGGGCGGCGAGGCGGGAGAGATCATCTTCGACTGGGCCGTCGCGCGCGGCCTCAAGATCCTCGCACTCGAGAGGCAGCGCCTCTCCCTCGAGGAGATCTTTGTCAAGCTCACTTCAGAAGGAGAGGGGCGATGAAGGGTGTCATCACCATTGCCAGGCGCGAACTGCGCAGCGCCTTCAACTCCCCGGTGGCCTACGCGGTCATCCTGGGTTTCCTGCTCTTCACCGCGGTCTGGCTCTTCTTCGTCCAGGGCTTTTTCGCCGCGAACCAGGCCGACCTGCGTCCCTACTTCGGGATCATGCCGATCGTGATGGCCTTCCTCATCCCCGCCCTGACCATGAGGTCCTGGGCCGAGGAGAGGAGGCTGGGGACCTACGAGCTCCTCCTCACCTTCCCCTTCACCGAGGGCCAGCTCGTCCTTGGAAAGTTCCTCGGCTCCCTCGCCATAGCCTTCATCGCCCTCGGCTTGACCATACCGCTGCCGTTCTGCGTGTCCCTCCTGGGCTCCTTCGACCCGGGGGTCCTCGCCGCCCAGTACCTCGGCGTCCTGCTCGAGGCCGCCGCGGCCGTGGCCCTGGGGCAGTGGCTCTCCTCGCTCGCCAAGAACCAGGTGAGCGCCTTCCTCGGCACCGCGCTGCTGCTCTTGTCCCTGGTGCTGGTCGACCGCCTGGCCGCCTTCCTCAAGGCGGGAGGTCTCGTCGCGGCCGCCCTCAAGTGGCTTTCCCTCGGGGTCCACTTCGAGGCCTTTTCCCGCGGCGTCGTCGACACCAGGGACCTCGCCTACTTCTGCGCCGTCGGGGCTCTCTTCCTCTTCCTGACGAGCTGGAGCCTTGGCCGGCGGAAATGGAGCTGATGAAAATGAACGAGAACATTGGCAAGAGGCGCGCCCTCGTCATCCTCCTGTTGGTCATCGCCCTCGTCATATCGGGCATCCTCGTCGCCGAGCGCTTCCACCTCCGCCTCGACCTGACGGCCGACCACAGCTACACCCTCTCTAAGGTCTCGCGCAATCTCTACACCGAGATCCCCGAGCGTGTGCGCATAACCTACTACCTCTCCGCGGCCCTCACCGACCGCGACCCGGGCCCCCGGGCGGTCGAGGACTTCCTGCGCGAACTCGAGGCGGCCTCCCGCGGCAAGATCGCCGTCGAGGTCGTCGATCCCTCCTCGGCCCAGACAGCGGCCGCGGTCGAGGCCCTGGGCATCCAGGCCAGGCGCATGCAGGTGATCGAGAAGAACGAGCAGCGGGTGGCCCTGGTCTATTCGGGGCTCTCACTCCAGTACCTCGACCACACCCAGGTGATCCCCTTTGTCCTCGGCGTCGACACCCTCGAGTACGACCTCGTGAAGGCCATCAGGGCCGTCCTCGCCAACCGCAAGTCCGTCGCGGCGGTCATCGTGGGCGACGCAGACAAGAGCCTCGAGAACGACTACAAGACCATAAGCCAGGCCTTCCAGGCCAATGGCTGGGAGCTCCGCGACGTCGCGCGCGGGGCCGCCATACCGCCCGAGGCGAACGCCCTCCTCGTGCTTGGCAACAACGCCCTCGACGACTACGACACCTACAGGATCGACTCCTATCTCCAGGGTGGAGGGAGGGCCTTCTTCGCGGTCAAGGGTGTCGACATCGAGGCGAGGCAGAGCCTGAGCGCCGCCCCCTTGAAGACCGACGCCCTGCTGCGCGCCCTCGAGGCCTACGGGATCAGGGTCGAGCGCGAACTGGTGCTCGATCCCTCCTCGCTCACCGTCCCCTTCCAGGAGGCCTCGCCCTACGGAGGTCCGGCGATCCGCTATGTGCGATACCCCCACTGGGTCGTCACGAGGAGCGAGAACAGGGACAGGAAGAGCCCCCTGACCTCGAGGCTGGCCGGCCTCGACCTGTACTGGCCGAGCCCGCTTACCCTCGCCCCAAGACCGGGGGTGGAGGAGGGCGGCCTCGTCAAGTCGACGCCCAAGTCCTGGCTCCAGACCAAGGCCTTCGCCGTCGGTCCCCAGGACGAGCCCATGTACGCCGCCGAGGCCGGTACCACCACCGGCCAGTACCTCCTGGCGGCGAGCCTCTCTGGGGCCTTGAGCTCGGCCTATGCCGGGCAGGCCGCGCCGAAGCGTGAAGGTGCCGAGGCCCTGCCAGCCCTCCCCGCCAAGGCCGCCCCCGCAAGGATCATCGTCGTCGGCTCGGCCGACTTCGCCAACGACCTCATGAACATGACCGAGTCGGTCTTCAACGCCGGCTTTGTCGCCGACTCGGTGGAGTGGCTGTTCTCGGGAGACGAGCTTGTCGGGATCAGGTCGAGGGGTGCCCGCGACCTGAGGCTCTCCAAGGCCGCCGATCCCGCGTCCCGGGCCTTCCTGATCCTCCTGGCCTACGCGGTAAACCTCATCCTCGTGCCGGGAGCGGTCATCGGCTTCGGCATCGCGCGCGCCACGAGGCGGCGCCGCCTCGCGCGCATCGCGGTCCCAAAACCCGGCTCGGCTTCGCCCGAGCCCCAGGACGCGGGAAGCGAAGGGAGGAAGGAATGATGCGCCATGAGAAAAAGGTCGCCATCCTCGCAGGCGCGACGGCGGCCCTCCTCGCGATCTGGGCGTTGGGCCTTGTGTTCTCCCCCGAGCGCGTGGCCGCGAGGGCCGAGTCCCTCAAGCTCCTCCAGGGCAGCGTGGCTGATGCGGCGGGCATCGAGATCGCGGGGAGCGAGAAGCTCGCCTTCGCCAGGGAGGGGGCCTCATGGAGCCTCGTCCCTGATCTGGGAGCGGCGGGAGGGGCCACGGCCGCAGGAGGCGCAGCCCCGGCCGCAGCCGGATCCTCGGTCCGGATCCCTGCCGACGCCTCGCGCATCTCGAGCTTCCTCGACGCCGTGGCCGGCGTGAACCGGATGAGGCCACTCGCGCGCTCGCGAGAGGCCTGGGCTGGCTTCCAGCTCGACGAGGCCAAGGCCAAGCATGTCGTGGTGAAGGACCAGAAGGGCAGGGCGATCGCCGATTTCTGGGTCGGAGGCTACGGCCCCACCGGCAGCGAGGTCTATCTGCGCCGCTCGGCCGCCGACGATTCCTTCGCCGTCGCCTCGGGCCTCGCCTCCTACCTCTCCTACGGCCGCAAGAACTGGCTCGACCTGAAGGTCCTGCCGACCTTTCCCGAGACCGACGTGCAGTCCCTCTCCTTCAGGGCGGCCCTCGCCCTCGACGGCAAGGGGAAGCCGCCTGTGAGCCTTCAATACCGCATGACGCGCGACAAGGAGGGCTGGAAGGGGCCACAGGGAGCCCTCGACGCGGTCGCAGCCGAGAGCCTCGTGCGCGCCCTCATCGGCCTTCAAGGGGAGGAGGTCGCCATGGCGTTGCCCGCTTCGGCCTTCTCGAGGATCGATGCCAGGGTGGACATCGAGCTTGGCTCGGGCACGGCGAGGAGCCTCGAGGTCGGCTCGGCCTCGGGCGAGGGCAGGTTCTATCTGAGGCTCGCCGGATCGGGCCTGGTCTACGAGGTCTCGGCCTACAGCCTCCGGGCGATCCTCAAGCCCCTGGCTGAGCTCGCGCCAAAGAAGTAGGAAGGCGGAATAAGGAAAGGCCCGGGTCGAGCTCGACCCGGGCCTTTCCTTATTCCGCCTTCCTACTTCTT
>JANXYO010000132.1 GCA_025356015.1 Spirochaetaceae bacterium | reverse complement strand
CCAGGAATCAGCAGCAAGACGCAGCGTTCTATCAGGTCGATCAGGTGCTCAATGGCAACCGTCGCTACGCGATAGTTCCTGCGGATCAGGGGATGGGCCAGGGCGGCGGGGCCGGGCGCGGGCGTAGGAGCGGGGCGGCGTTGATGTAGCCGTCGACGGGACTGTGGAATTGCTGTGGCCTGCACTCGTGGCGGCGGCGAATTTGCGCGTGGGTCGGTCATTTGGCTCCTTCATGGGGGCCGGAGGATGGCGGGCCCGACCCGAACCCGACGGCGCCCCAGGGCGCCGTCGACGCCGACCTCGTCCTCATCAACACCTGCTCGGTCAGGCAGACGGCGGAGAACCGCGCCTGGGGCCGCATCGACCATTTCGCCGCTCGCAAGCGCGACCTTGCCGGGCAGGGGCGCCGTCTGGCGATCGTGGTGACCGGCTGCATGGCCGAAAGGATGAAGCGGGAGATCAAGGAAAGGCAGGGCGCCGTGGACTATGTCGTCGGCACCTTCCAGAAGCAGGCCTTCGGCCTCGTCCTCGACGCCGTGGAGCAGGGCAGGGAGCTAGGCGAGGTCGAGGAGAGCCCGGCCTTTGTCTTCGCCAAGTCCTATTACGAGCCCGGGGCCTTCCGCTCCTTCGTGCCCATCATGCACGGCTGCGACAACTACTGCTCATACTGCATCGTCCCCTATCTGCGTGGCCACGAGGTGTCGCGCGATCCTGCCGACATCCTCGAGGAGATAGACAGGCTTGAGGACCAGGGTGTCCGCGAGCTCACCCTCCTTGGACAGAACGTCAACTCCTACCGCTGGGTCGGTGGCGGCGGGGCCAAGCTGGACTTCCCCGGTCTCCTGCGTCTCGTGTCGGAGCACCTGCGCGGGCGCAAGGCCGGCGGGATCCGCTGGATACGCTTCCTTACGAGCCATCCAAAGGACCTCTCCGAGGATGTGATCAGGGTCATCGCCGAGGATCCCCTGTACTGCCGCCACGTCCACCTCTGCGTCCAGTCGGGATCAGACAGGGTATTGGCCGCGATGAACAGGAAATACAGCCGCCGGGACTACCTTGACCTGGTGGGGCGGATGAAGACGGCCATTTCCGGCCTCTCGCTTTCCACCGACATCCTCGTGGGCTTTCCCGGCGAGACCGATGAGGACCTCGAGCTCACCCTCGATCTCATGCGCGAGGTGGGCTTCTCCTACAGCTTCATGTACCACTTCAACCCCCGTTCGGGCACTCCCGCCGCCGACATGGCTCTGCGTATCGCCGACAAGGTCAAGCGGGAACGCCTCGCACGGGTGATAGCCCTCCAGAAGCAGATGAGCGTCGAGCTCATGGCATCACGGATCGGCGCGACGGCCGAGGTCCTCATCGAGAGTGTCTCGAGGCGAAAGACGACAGAGCTCCTGGGCCGGACCCACAGGGACGAAATGGTGGTCTTCCCCGCCGCGGCGGCGAGGGTCGGCGAATTCGCGACGGTGAGACTCCGGAGCCTCAAGGGCAACACCTTCGTCGCCGAAGAACTATAGCGTGAAGCGATCTCGCCCCCGTTTTGCAGCGGTGTTGGCCCTGGCCTGGCTTTCCTCGGCGAGCCT
The DNA here is from genome assembly GCA_025356015.1 of Spirochaetaceae bacterium. Lineage (GTDB taxonomy): Bacteria > Spirochaetota > Spirochaetia > Treponematales > Rectinemataceae > JANXYO01. The sequence goes on along the minus strand of JANXYO010000132.1, from coordinate 10,697 downwards.
TCAGGGCCTGGACAAGGCGAGCCCCGCGGGGATGGGCCTTGCCGAGGCCCGGCAGGCCATGTCAGGAATCTCGGCCGGCAACGAGCTCTCCGCCCGCCTCGGCAGCCTATGCGATTCCCTGTCTGCCGCCGATTCAGTCTCCCTCATAATGGAATTCGCCGCAAAGGCGCGGGCCGAGGACAGGGCCGCCCTTTTTCGACGAGGAGCCGACACGGCCCTCCTCCTCGGCAATTACTCCCTCGCTGCCGAAGCCTATGCCTCGGCGGCCAGGGTTTCGGCCACGGGCGGACCTGAGCTGCTCCTGAAGGCGGCTCGCTGCCAACTGGCGGCAGGAGAGGGAGGCAAGGCCCGGGATCTCCTCGCCCTCGTCCTGCTTGATTCGGGCGATCCCCTGCGCTCGATACGCGCCAGGCTGGCCGGAGCCTGGGCCCTCCTCCTCGAGGGGCGGAGGAGCGAGGCCCTGGGCCTCGCTTCCGAGCTCGCGGTCTCGTCCACGGGGGCGGAAAAGAGGGAGGCCAGGCTCCTGCAGTGGGCAGCCTCCCCGACCGAGGGACGCGCGAGGCTCGCCGAGCTCCTCGCCTCGGACTTCCCCGGCAGTCCCGAGGCCCTCATCGCCTCCGGCTCCCTGCCCCCCCTTCCCACGCCACACTGGTACCTGGGCGCCCTGGCCGGCCCGGCGACAATTCCCGCGACGCCGAGTCCTGCGACACCGGCAGGTCCTGCGCCGGGAAGCCTCAAGGACGATCCCAATGCAAGGGCCGAGGCTCAGTCCCAGTCGGCGAAGGCCGAGCCTTCAACCCCTCCGGGGAAGGTCCTGCGCTACCAGGTGGGTTTCTTTGCGCGTGAGGAAAACGCGACGCGGCTCAAGGCCGAACTCGGGGGAAAGGGCATCGCGGCGAGGATCGAGAAAAGGGATTCGCCCGGGGGCCAGCGCTGGATAGTCCTTGTCGAGGCGGGGAGCGATGCCCAGAAGACGGGCATCCGTCTCAAGGACGCGGGCTACGAGGCCTATCCCCAGTTCTAGTTCCGCTGCTCCAGCACGAGGCTTGGTTCCTGGAGGAGCTCGAGACCCATCAGGGATGTCCGGGCGGGGGCAAGGGCCAGGCGGCGCAGGACCTGCTTACCGTTCTTCGTCTCGGAGAAGGTGGCGCTGTAGGTCCGCCGCGAGGGCGCGGAGCCATTGCCCCCCAGGACCCTGAACTCCATGACCGTGTCGTCGCCCAGGCCGAAAAGGGTATAGGCGCCATGCTCGGTCGTCTGGCCTTTTTTCAGGTCGTAACGGGGGGAGTCGAAATCCAGCTCTGTCCCGTCGGCCGAGAGGAAACGTCCGTCAAGCTTCATCGCGGGGGCAGGCTTGGTGCCTCGCGAAAGGCTTTCGCCGATGTTCGCCGGTAGCTTCCGGTAGGTGCCGTCCCACCTGTTTTCCGCGTCGACCTTCATCTGAAGGTCCTCGAACACGCGTACCGAGATGGCATCGGCACCCGTGAGCTCGAGGTCCATGAGGCGGCGGAGGTTGGACACCGACTCGTTCTGGCTGCCGACATAGAGCCCATAGCGGGTGGAGTGCGAGTCGGTCCAGCGGAAGACCTCCTGGGACTCGGTCGAATAGAAGGTGATCGAGCTGCCCTGCCTGTCGAAGACGAGCATCCTCGTCCCCGGATCGAGGGGACCCTTGCCGGACTCGTACCACAGCCCCTGGAGGAAGTTCTCGAAGTCCTTCTCCGAGCCCGTGAGAACCTTCGCTATCATCTCGTGCTCGACCTGGGCGCCCGGGATCCTGTCCTCCCCCGTCTTCATGAAGGCCCCGCGCTTGTAGTCCCAGGCATAGCTCGTCTTGACCTGGTCGAGGAGGTTCGCCGAATCCTTGTCCCGCCTGAAGGCGAGGATCGGCCAGCTCTCTCCGTTTGTCTGGCCCAGCTGGTAGCCCTCCGAGCGGTCGGCCTCGGCGATGGCGATAGCGTCGGCGGCGACGGAGAAGATCGTCGTGTAGCCAAGGAGGGCGCTACCCGGGTTCCTGCGGAACACGGTGATCGTCTGCTCGTCCTCCTCGTCCATCCCCATGCACACGATGTTGAGGTTGTGGTCGCCGATGAGGTCCTTGGCCTGGATGGTGAAGGTCGTGAGCTTGGTCGCGAGGGTCTCACCTTCCCAGGCCCTGATCCAGGTCTTCCTTGAGGGGATGTAGTCGGCTACCACGACGTAAAGCCGTCCGTCGGGGCGGTCGGTTTTCCTGACAGTCAGGATCTGTTCCTCGCCCTCGCCGCCCTCGTTCTGGATGAGGTTGATCGAGGCGACGTCGAGGATGACCTCGTTGGGGAGGGCGGCGATGTGGTTCACGGCCGGGCTGCGCCCCGCGCGGGCGTCACGCTCCTCGGCCCCGGCCCCGTCGTTCGAGACGACCACCTGTCTGGTGGTCACGGGTTTGGCCGCCGCGGCGGCGCCCGAGCGCTCGCGCACGAGGTAGAAGACCGCGATGCCAAGGGCTATCGCGCAGAAGAGGAGGAATATCGCCTGGACGAGTTTCTTCATTCGGTGAGTGCCTTGCCGATGCTTTGTAGCACGTCGTCTTTGATGCGTTCAAGTGGCGCAGGACAAGTGAAGCCGGCGGCGCTCTTGTGGCCGCCTCCCCCATAGCCCTGGGCGATGCGGGCCACATTGATGTGGCCCTTTGAGCGCAGGGAGCAGCGAAGCCTGCCCTCGAGGTTCTCCTTGAAGATCACCGATACCTCGACGGCAGCGCTCAGGAGGGGCCTGTTCACGAGGTCCTCTGCATCCTCGTAGCTTGCGCCCGAGGCGGCGAGATCGGCCCGGCTCAGGGTCTGTACGGCGAGCCTGTTCCCGGCGTGGAGCTCGAGGCTCGCGAACACGAGCTTCTGGAGGATCAGGGCGCCGATGGAGGAGGATTCATACATGAGGTTGTGGATCTTATAGGGGTTCACGCCCCTGGCGACCAGGTCCCGGGCGCAGGCGAAGCTGCGCTCCCCTGTCTTCGCATAGGCGAAGGACCCGGTGTCGTAGACAATGCCCGAGAAGACCGCCTCGGCGGCATCGACCGGCAGCTCGGCGCCAAGGGCCTTGCTGATCAGGTAGACGAGCTCGCTTGTGCTCGAAGCCCCGCTTTCGAGGAGGTAGAGGGGGCCGGGCTCGGAACGGGACTCGTGGTGGTCTATGACCATGAATTTGGCGCAGCGGCCAAGCATCTGCTCCCCGCGAGAGCCCAGATAGTGGAGGTCGTGGGTATCCACGACGATGGCCGTGGCCTCCTCTGGCGGGAAACCGAGATCGGGCTCGGTCGCCAGCGAGAGGAAGAGGCCCCTCTGGTCGATGAAGGCGAACTTGGCAGGGATCTTGTCCGCGACGGCGGCCTCGGCGAGCTTCCCGATCCCGCGCAGGGCCAGGACTAGGGCATAGGCCGCCCCGAGCCCGTCCGCGTCGGGGCCATCATGTGACAGGACCAGGTATTTATCATGGGCTTTCAGATATTCGGCGAAGTCATCAAGCGTCATGCGCTTCCTTTTCGGGACTGCGTTTGCCCTTTCTTGATTGTATCAGTATGAAAAGCGCTATCGCAAGCGCGACGAGGACTCCGGCTGCCGGAAGGCTCCAGGGGGGGAGGGCAGAGCCGCCAGGGAGGCCCGTGGCCCCGGCGGCAGTGGCATTCTTGCCGGCCTTGGCGCCCGCCTGGGCTGTGGTGGAAGAGCCCTCTCCAGTCGCGGCCTGGACCGACTCGACCGCCATTGTCCCAAAGTTGCCGCGCGCGGGGGGCTCGGAGAGGTATTTCATCACCTGGGTAGCGGCTGCCTCGACCTTCGCCTCGACCCCGATCCCGACGGTGATAGCCCTGAACTTGCCCAGATCCTGTTTCTTGACATAGTCGAGGAAGGGGTGCTCGAGCCGGAAGTCCCTGGCCTGGTAGGGGGAGCCGGGAGGCGCCTCCTGGCGCTCGTCTGTCACGAGGAGGACATACTTGGGGCGCTCGGGGCTCCCAAGCTCGTCGACATCCCTCTTGGCGGCGTCGAGGGCGGCGCCGAGGTCGGTGAACTGGCCATCGGCGACGACGGTGCGGATCTTCCGGATCGCCTGGGCCTTCTCGGCCTCGGATTCGATCGTGCCAGACCAGAGTCGCTCAACCTTTCCGTAGACGAGCTCGATGACGAGCCTGTCCCCGGGGATGAGGATGGGTCCCAGCACCTGTCCGGCGACATAGCTCTTGGCGTCGCCGAAGAAGGGGGCCATGGAGAGGGACTTGTCCAGGAGGAGGACCATGTCCAGGCTGCCCGCGCGGGGATCGACCTTGCCTGCGCTGCCCGCGGCCTGGGAAATGGCGGGGGAAAGCGCGATGACTGACATGGCCAGGAGGGCAAGGAGCCTGAGGGGAAGGCGGAATCGACCGTTCATGAGGGTACCTGCCTTTCCGCGGAACCACGCGAATTGGCCCTTGAGAATGCTGGATGGGCCGCGCGGTGCCGTCATTCGATGCAATTCTACCATATTAGGGAGCTGCGAGGCCACGAAAATTCCTTTTCGGCCTTTACAACTCAATTCGCCATTCGATACTATAACCCAAGAATCTTTATTCGCGTAAAGAAGGAGATCATATGGGCGCGATAGATCTGCCTAAGAGTCCTAATGTATTCCATCCCGAGAAGCCCTCGGCCGTAGGTTCCCGCAACTCCCTCGCACAGGAAGGCCGCGACCAGCAGCGTGAGGTCAACCAGCTCCTCGAGGAAGAGACCAACAAGGTCATCCACCATATGAACGCTCGCCTCCCCAAGGAGGTCCTCGAGCGACTTGATGTCATGGGCGGGTTGAAGGAAAAGCTCTACAACTACTTCAACCAGAACTACCAGAACATGTTCAACCGCTTCATGGTCACCACCGAGGACGAGATGGTGAAGAAGGTGCGGAACTTCATCGACAAGGAAGAGATGAAGTCCCTCGCCCGCTACACCCCGAAGGAGATCGCCGAGCTCCTCGACCAGGTTGGCGGCGCCGACAAGTTCAACACCGGGGAAGTCGAGAAATCGATGGTCAACATGTTTGGCCACCTCCAGGGCCACATCCAGCGCGGCGTGAACGAGCTGGAGAACCTGACCAACGCCCTCCTGCGCCAGAAGACAGACGTGGGCGCCTTCATCCGTGGAGAAAACGCCTACTCGGTCGTTAAGTGCTCCTTCAAGGACAACCTCTACAAGCCGAAGACCGTCTCCGACGTCAAGCTCTCGGTCAATATCCTCGACTCCGAGCTCATCTCCCCGATCTTCCACTACCAGGTCACGGTCGAGTACCTCATCAAGGACCTGATCTCCAAGCACCTGATCGACCAGATCGACAAGGAGATCGACCGCCTCAAGGACCGCCTTGTGGACGCCGGCAAGGAGGAGCTCTCGGATACCGAGATCATCTTCGAGAAGATGAACCGCGTCCGCGACTTCACCGACGACGATGCCGAGAACCCCAAGTCCAAGCGCTACAGCATCGTGGCCAAGGACCTCATGGAGAGGATCTCCAACCTCCGCGCCGAGATCGACCCCGTCACCTTCGACCAGGTCAACATCCGCGAGAACCTCAAGAAGATCGTGGACATCGAGAACATCCGCAACCGCGGCTACAACACGGCCGTCAACTCGATCACCTCCATCCTCGACACCTCGAAGATGGGCTACCAGTACATCGAGAACCTCAAGAACGCCCGCGAGCTCATCATCCGCGAGTACGAGGACACGAACTTCGCCCTCCTGCCCGACGAGCGCTACCAGATCAGGCTCCAGTACTACGACAACGCCCAGCTCATCGAGGAGCGCAAGGCCTACGACGTCCAGATGAAGAGCTTCGAGACCGAGGTCATGCACCTTGGCGACGTGCTCGCGATGATGTACGAGGATTCCAAGTTCCTCAAGCGCATCACGGACTTCAACGACCTCGCCGGGATCTACAAGCGCAAGATCCGCACCCGCATCAAGTCCAAGACCCAGGAGCCCGTCTACGAGGACATCGCCAAGGTCTGGGACGAGATCTCCTTCGTCAGGCCCGCCGAGACCGAGGTCGAGAAGATGAACCGCAGCTACCTCTACGAGAAGGACAAGGTGCGGAACAAGATCATCCTCATGATCGAGAAGCTCAAGAACATGTATTCCTACCAGTACCCGATCCAGCGTCGGGTCGTGGAGGAGCGCCTCGCCTTCCTCTCCAAGGAATTCGACAAGTTCGCCTACATCATCAACCCCTACCACATCCAGCCCGGCCTCCTTCTCGACGTCGACATCACCTCCATCAAGAGGAAGAAGGCGACCCTTGACGGCATGGCCAACGTGCTCAACGAGTTCCTCCACGGCGTGTCAAAGGGCTTCCAGGACGCGGCGTTCGCGGCCTTCAGCCGCCGCCGCTCCACCGTCCGCGAGGACATCGCCCAGTCCTTCTCCCCCGGGGATGGGCAGGCCGAGGCCCCTGGCGCCGACTACCTCTCCATGCTCAACGCGGAGCCGAGCCCGGCGCTCGAGGCATCGATGGAGCCGCCGGTCAACGTCAAGAAGACCGCCAAACGCGGACCCAAGGGCAAGGGCGTAGTGGACACGGGCAGGAAGAGCGTGGGCCGGCCGGCCGGACGCCGAGGCAGACGCGGCTCCGACGGAGGGCTCAGGGAGGTCTGATCCCGTGAGGGTTTCACTCCCGAGCGCCAAAGCGCCATTGTCGCGGAGCCCTTGCGCTCCGCGATGGGCGCAGTATCATCTAGGGTAAGCCCGAGGGGCCGTTCTCCCGTGCAGCGGGGGAACGGCCTCCTTATTAAGAGGAGTCCGGCCCATGAAGAGCCTCAATAGCCAGTTCGAGGGACTCGCCGATCGTGCGAGCTTCAACGGCACAATCCGGCACATCAAGACAGTCATTTCGATCGTCGAGCGCGTCGGCGCGAGGGAGAACCTCGCCGACGTCGTCGCCGAGCTCGTCGAGGCAAAGGCCCTCGACAAGGACGAGGTCCGCCCCGTCGTAGCCATGGTCCTTGGCGACAAGTTTGGCTATCGCAGCGTCGCAGCCAACCTCGAGTCTGTCGCCGGCGACCTGGCCGAGGTTTCGGGGGAGATAAAGGCTTGGAACGGCGTCGACCTTGTCGTCCTGTATTCCCATCCCGATCTTGGCGTCATCGCCGTCAACCCCAAGAACGTGAAGCAGGTCGCCCAGATCGACAGGCTCAACCGTTTCGAGCTCGCCGTCGTCTACGCCGGAAAGTTCGACAAGAAGGCTGAGGCCTCCGTCCTGGACGCCGCTGCCCAGGCAGCGATCGAGGTCCTCCAGGGACGCAAGCCCAAGGTGAAACCCGATGTCCTTAAGGGCGACTGCGCCTACAAGCAGCCCAGGGAGGCGAAGGCCGCCGACGAGCCGAAGGCCAAGAAGGCCGCGGCCCCGAAGCTGGCCGCCAAGCGAGGCCGGCCAAAGGCCGCCGTCCCCGGTGCGGCCGCCGCCGCCCCCCCTGTGGTGATCGAACCCGAGGAGCCGAAGGCCGCGCTCAAGGCCGAGCTCGCCGTCAAGCCGGGCGCGAGGATGACCCCCCAGTACGCCGTTCCCGTGACCAACGAGCTTTTCCACAACGGCAATGTCGAGGCCTGGAAGAGGATCATCGCAAGCTACAATTCCAAGCACCCGGACCTCCAGGTCCATGTCTACTACGACGGGGAGCGGATCACCAACCTGAACGCCCTCTTCAAGTGGGGCAAGGTGAAGCACGGCTCGACGATCCAGTTCGCCGTCGCCGGCGAGAACATCTCCGATGTCGCAAAACTCCAGCGCTATCTCATGCAGGGCGCGAGCCGCATGTATGAGGCGTTTCTGAGGGGCCCCGTGAACAGCATAATGCAGCTGTTCTGATCGAAGCCACGAGCGAAGAAAAGGAACGGTCCATGAAGAACAACATTCATTTCTTCAGCCAGAAGGAGACGGTCAAGAAGGGCGTCGGGGCTGAGAAGCTCGGCATGAGGGGCCGCCAGGCCAACGAGTTCGCCGAGCTCTCCCTTCCCATCCTTCCCGGGTTTATCATCGATTGCGACGCCTCGTCCAAGCTCGCGGGCGAGGATGTCATGGGCATCATCAGGCCCTACATCAAGAAGGTCGAGGAGATCGTCGGAAAGCGTTTCGGCGATTCCAAGAATCCCGTGCTTTTCAAGATAGTCGTGTCGCCGAACCTGGCGATCTCGAACTACCCGACCCTCCACGACTTCGGCCTCGCCCGCGACACCGTCGAGGGCTTCGCCTCATGGGTCGGCGCCAATTTCGCCGCGCACGAGGTGCTCTTCCTGGTCCGCGGGATGCTCGCCGTCGAGGAAAGACTCGCCGAGCTCGAGGGCCGCGACAAGGACAGGCCACCCCTCGCCGAGCTGTCAGCCCGCGTGGCAAAGGCCCTCGGCTCAGACAAGGCGGGCAAGAGCGCCCAGGCCCTGATGGACGAGTACGCCCCCATCCTCCCCGAGGGTTTCTTCGACGGGGCGGAGAAGCAGCTGGAGATCGCCCTAAAGCGCGTCTCGAGGCTCATCAAGCTCGACGAGCAGGACGCCGACGACACGGCCCTCCTCGTCCAGCCCATGGTCTACGGCAACTATGGCAAGGACTCGGCCTCGGGCGCCTTCTTCACCAGGGACATCGTCCTTGGCGATCGTGTCCTCCAGGGCGAGTACTACCAGGAGCGATTCAACGAGCTCGGGGCCTCGGGCAAGGACATCACCAAGATCGATCCTTCCTACCTCAAGGAGCTCGAGAAGATCGCCCGCAAGATCGAGGACAAGCACCTCGAGATAAGGCAGATCCGCTTCACGATCGAGAACAAGAAGCTCTGGCTCATCGAGCAGCGCCAGGTGGTGGCCAAGAGCACCCAGGCCGACCTCCGTCTCGCCCTGGACCTCAACGAGCGCAAGGTCGTCGATGACGAGTACGTCGTCATGTCGATCGCCCCCGGCCGCCTCAACGAGATCCTCCACCCGATCGTCGACCTCGCCTCGGTGAAGAAGCTCGAGGGAGTCTCGGGCGGCATCGCGGGAGCTCCCGGCGCCGCAATCGGCAGGGTCTTCTTCAGCACCGAATCCCTGCTCGAGGCCTACCGCGAGGCCCAGCAGAAAAGCCAGGACAAGCGCTTCATCCTGTGCATGACCTCGACCTTCGCCGAGGACGTGAAGGCGATAGAGGTGTCGACCGGCGTCCTCTCCTGCGAGGGCGGCTTCTCGGCCCACGCCTCGGTCGTCGCCCGCCAGTACGGCAAGGTGTCGATGGTGAAGCCCGAGATGCGCATCCGCGGCAAGAAGGCGACCATCGGCGAGATGGCCATCAACGAGGGCGACTACATAACGATCAACGTGCCCTACTACGGCGAGCCCCAGATCTGGACCGGCAAGGCCGACCTCATCGAGCCGAACCCCAAGGACTCGGGCCTGCTTGACTTCATCGCCCTCGCGAAGAAGCAGATGAGGCACTTCCATGTGCGCGCTAACTCCGACAGTCCGCGGGACGCCACCATGGCCCTGCTTTTCGGGGCCGAGGGCATCGGCCTGTGCCGCACCGAGCACATGTTCTTCAACGAGAAACGCATCAATGTGATCCGCGAGATGATCCTCTCCGACACCCAGGAGGAGCGGATCAAGGCCCTGGACAAGCTCAAGCCCATGCAGCGGGATGACTTCTACGGCCTGTTCAAGGTCATGGCCGGTAAGGAGGTGACGATCCGCCTCCTGGACGCCCCACTGCACGAGTTCCTGCCCCACAACGAGCCCGAGATGGACGCGCTGGTCGCATATCTTGGCGCGCGCAAGGGCTCGGTCAAGCTGAGCAAGGCCGAGATCAGGGCCAGGTGTGACGCACTCTCCGAGTTCAATCCCATGCTCGGCCACCGTGGCTGCCGCATCGCGGTGAGCTACCCCGAGATCTACGAGATGCAGATCAAGGCGATCTTCGAGGCCGTCTACAGGCTCCAGAAGGAGAAGGTCGACGTCAGGCCCGAGGTCATGATCCCCGTGGTCATGAACTCCTCCGAGCTCAAGCTGGTCAATTTCGGCAAGAAGATCGAGGGCAAGCAGTACCGGGGACTGGTCGAGATCGAGGAAGAGGTGCGAAAGGAGCTCGGGGCCAAGGCCGTGCCCTTCAAGATCGGCACCATGATCGAGCTTCCCGCGGCGGCCCTGAGTGCCGGGGAGATCGCCCGCTACAGCGAGTTCTTTTCCTTCGGGACGAACGACCTCACCCAGACGACCCTCGGCATAAGCAGGGACGACTTCAACTCCTTCATGCCCGACTACTCGCTCTACGACCTCATCGAGGGCAACCCCTTCTCGGTGCTCGCGCCCCCGGTCAAGGAGCTCATCGGCATGGCGGTGCACCGCGGGAAGCTCACGAGACCCACCCTCGTGACCGGGCTCTGCGGCGAGCACGGCGCGAACCCCGACAACATCCGCTTCTGCATGGAGGCGGGCCTCGATTACGTGTCCTGCTCGCCCTATCAGGTGCCCCTGTCGATCACGGCGGTGGCCCAGGCGGAGATCGAGCGCAGGAAGGCCTCGGGCTAGGGAGCCTTTAAAGCCCCCTTTTGAAAATGCGACCGCCCCCGGGCCATGGCCCAGGGGCGGTCGTTCTTTTGCCGTGGACCGGCCAGGCCGGTCGCGATGCCATCCTCTATCGCGGCCCTAGCTGTACTCCATTACCATGACGGCCTTGATCTTCTCGGC
>JANXYO010000105.1 GCA_025356015.1 Spirochaetaceae bacterium | reverse complement strand
CGCCCCCCGCCGACGAGTCGCCTGCTGGCATCAGGCCGTCCTCGAAGCCTTCGGCCAGGACGAGTCTCGATTTCCAGACCCGCCTTGACGCGATGCGATAGGCGGGCGGGGCGCCACCGGCCCTGAGGCCGAAGGCCGAGTAGACGCCCTGGAGGGAATCCGGCCCGCCGATCGCCGCCCTCCCCCTGGCAGGGACAGGAGGGACATTGAGCGACGGAGCTTCGATGCGCCGCCCTTCGGCGTACCACACGATCCGCAGCTGACCGCCCTCGATCCTGAGCGCGGCCACCAGGGTCATGGGATCCAGGGTGACGGCCTCGGCCGCGACCGAGCGCGAGGCCTGGCCTCCCGAGACGATCTCGACAAAGGGTCGCGACTGCCTGAGGCCGAGGACCATCGAGAAACTGCCGTCCTCCGAATCGAAGTGGAGCAGATTCCCGTCGCCGCTGTCGGCGGCCAGTCGGAACAGTGCCGAGAAGCCGGAGAGGCTGCCGGCGGTGCTCGGAGGCATGAGGCCGGGAAGGCTGATCCCCGATGTCTTCCCGAAGCGATAGCCGAAACCGCCTGGATAGACATCGAGGCGCGGCGATCCCAGGGCCGAGGGAGGAGCGCTGCGGACCCTGGTTCCCGAATCGTCGAAGTTGCCCTCGAACCTGAGGAGGGAAAGGAACTGGAGGGGATCTGCAAACTCATCCTCGCCCCCTACCGAGGCCTTCACCATGGCCTTGAATTCCTGATTCGCGCTGGAACGGAAAGGGAAGCCTTCGCTATCGGGAGGTGACGAGGGGAAGGCTTCCACCAGGAGGGCGTAGGCCCCTTCTATCCGCGAGGCGCTCCAGACAACCTTGTCCAGACCCTTCGAAAGGAGTCCCTCCGCGAATGTGCGGCCCTCCCTGCTCCAGCGGATCCATGGGTCGGAAATGGCCGAGCTGGGGGAGGTCCCAGAGATGCCGAGTTCGACCTGGAGGAGCATGGAAGCCCCCGGTTCGGCGGCGGGCGGGTAGACCGAGACCGATGCGATCGCTGGACTGGGGGTCCCGATGAAGACGATGTAACTCGTGCGCTGAAGCAGGGTCCTGTCCTGCCCGTAGAGGCTTGCGGCGATCCTGTACGATCCGCTCTTGAGGTTCGAGGAGATGGCGATTGGCGGGAGGGCCCCCGTGAGGCGGCCGACAAGGGACCGCGACGAGCTTGGCGTGAGGGGGGCGGGCACGAGGGCTAGCCCGGAGGCCTTGCCGGCGTTCGCGCCCAGGCCAGTGCCAGCCTCGGCGATTGCGGAGGATCCTGCCGCTGCCCCGGCTGTCGCGGGAACCGCTGCCGTCGCCGGAACCAGGGTCGTGGCCTGCGTCAGGACCGGTGCCACGGAGGCCGGGGCAGAGCCGGCAGGCCCTGCCTGCAGCTCGGCGGCAAGCCTCGTATGGGCATCGGGGTTCTCCAGGGAAAGATCGAGGGACATGGGCTCCTCGGCCTCGCTTGCCTTGGTGACCGCCACCTGGAGGGCCGCAGAGGTATCGAAGACGCTGCCATCGACGATGCTTCCGCCATTCGAGCTCAGGGCGATCGTATAGAGCGACTTTCGCTCGGAATCCGAAAGGAGGCTGGAGGAAGCCTGGCATGAAAGCACGAGGGCCGACGCGATGCAGGCGGCTGCAAGGAGGCTCAATGCTCGGGGATTCGCGGCTGATCCGGTGCGCACAGGACTCCTCATGAGCACATTATACCCCGGAAACCGGCCGCCGCCAAAGCAAAGCCATGGATGGGAGCCCTAGCGAGTCGAAGATTCGTGGACAACCCGCGCAATGGGTATCCGGCGGCCTGTCCCGAAGGCCCGGGGCGATACCTTTATCACGGGGGCAGACTGCCTGCGCTTGTACTCGGACCTCGCCACCATGGTCAGGATCCTCCCGACGAGTAAGGGATCATAGCCGCGCTCGACGATCTCGGCAGCTCCGAGATCCCGGACGATATAGAGCTCGAGTACCTCGTCAAGCAGGGAGTAGGGGGGCAGGGAATCCTGGTCTGTCTGGTTGGCCCTGAGCTCGGCGCTCGGCGGCTTTTCTATTATTGCCTCGGGAATCACTGCCTTGCGGCTCCCTTCGCCCGCCGACCTGGCGTTGATGGCCCGGCAGAGGGCGAAGACTTCGGTTTTGAACAGGTCTCCAATGGGGGCCAGGGCCCCGCACATGTCTCCATAGAGGGTGCAGTATCCGGTCGCGAGCTCGCTCTTGTTGCCCGTCGTGAGGAGGAGGGAGCCGAACTTGTTCGACCAGGCCATGAGGAGGGAACCACGGATCCGGGCCTGGAGGTTCTCCTCGGTCAGGTCATGGGGACGGCCCTCGAACCTGGGCTCGAGGAGGTCGAGGTAGGCGGTGAAGGGCCCCTCGATGGGCAGGCTCTCGAGGCGCATCCCGAGGTTCCGGCAGAACTCGACCGAATCGTCGATCGATCCCCTGCTCGAGAAGCGGCTGGGCATGGAAATGCAGGTGACGTTCTCTGCCCCGACGGCCTCGGCCCCGAGGAGGGCGACCAGGGCCGAGTCTATTCCGCCGGAGAGGCCGACGCAGGCCTTCTTGAAGCCGCACTTGCGCATGTAGTCGCGTATGCCGAGCACGAGGGCGCGCTCTACTTCGTCCCAGTGCTCGGGTCTGGACATCTCCAGCTTGTCCTGGCCGGCTGCCGGTTTGGCCTCGGGGCCGAGGCTCGCGAGGTCGGCAAAGATGAGCTCCTCTTCCCAGCCCGAGACTATCCTCCTCCTGCCCTCGGCATCGAGGACAAAGGAGCGGCCGTCGAACACGAGGGAGTCGTTGGCGCCGAGGAGGTTGCAGTACAGGAGGGGCACCCCGCCCTCGCGCGCGGCGTTGCACGAGAGCCGCATGCGCAGCTCGAGCTTGCCGGCGTGGAAGGGGGAGGCCGAGGGGACGACGATGAGGTCGGCGCCCGCGTCGAGGAGGTCCTTCACCGGATCGACGGGATAGCGGAGGCCGGGTACCGGGGGTTCCTCCCACCAGATGTCCTCGCAGATCGCGAAGCCTATCCTGCGCCCGCCGAGAGCCAGGACGCGGCGCTCTGGGGCGGGCTCGAAGTACCTCGCCTCGTCGAAGACATCGTAGGTGGGGAGGAGGGTCTTGGCCTGGGTGAAGATGATCTCGCCGTCGAGTATCACCGCCACCTCGTTGACGAGGGGGCGACCCTGTCCCGAGCGATTGCGGTCGACCAGGCCGACGGCGACCGCCATCCCGCGCGGCAGCTCGCGCTGCAGCCTCCGCAGGGCCGCGAGGTTGGCCTCGACAAAGGAATCCTGGTCGAGGAGGTCCATCGGAGGGTAGCCGCAGAGGGCGAGCTCGGGGAACACGAGGAGGTCGGGGCTTCCGAAACTGCCGCTTCCGGCCTCGCCACGGCGAGCGATCCTTCCTCCGCCTCGGCCCACTGCCTCCTCGGCGAAGTCGACGATCCTCTCGCGGTTGCCGTCGAAATCACCTATCACGGCATTCATCTGGGCGAGAGCGACGAGCATGCGGACCTCCGAAAGCCTTGCGGTGTGTATGTGACCATAGTACACTCGGCCGCGTGAATAAGACAATGCTGATAGCCCCCTTCGCGGGCCCCCTCGCGGCTGCCCTTGCCGCCGAGGCACGAGCCGCCGGCTGGTCGGTCGCCCTCGCGACAGCGCGCCGGACAGCCAGGGTCCCAGAAAATGCCGGGGGGGACCAGGCCGGCGAGGATAAGGCCGCCGAGGATCGCTCCGGTGAGACAGAGGCCCTCGCCTACAATACCGGGTCCTACGTCTCGGTCGCGGGGCTCGTGCTGTCGGCGCGTACGGCCCTTGGCGAGATCGACGCGGCCGTCCTGATAGCCGACCGGGGATTGGGCGGCCTCGACCTCGCCGCGGCGAGGCCGGGCGACATCTCGGTCCTCATCGAGGAGTGCTGTTCAGGTCCCCTCTACATGGCGCGAGAACTCATGAAGCGCTTCGAGGCCAGGAAGGCCGGGCGCATCATCCTCCTTTCCACCGAGCCGCCGAGGGATGCCGCCCTGGGCCCGGTGGCTGCCCTCATCGACGGGGCCTTCGATGGCCTGGGCCGCGGCCTATTCGCGGCGGCCGCGGGGACAGCCTGGGCGGCCTACGGTGTCCAGGACGCGGGAGCCCAGCCTGAAAGGACTGCCCGCCTCGTCCTCGGCCTCCTCACAGACGAGAAACCCACGAAATCCGGCCGCTGGATCCGATTCACGGGCAGGACAGGGATTTTCGGGGGAGCTTGAGACCCATGCAGTTCCAGTGCTTCCACGTCGACGCCTTCACCGACCGCCTGTTCAGGGGAAACCCGGCATGTGTCGTTGCGCTCGATTCCTGGCCCGAGGACAGGCTCTGCCTGGAGATCGCCAGGGAGAACGCCGTGGCAGAGACGGCTTTCTTTCTTCGAGAGGGGGAGGGCTTCCACCTGCGCTGGTTCACGCCCGACATCGAGATGGACCTCTGCGGCCACGCGACACTCGCCGCGGCCCATGTGATCATGGAGGAACTGGGACTCGTCGCCAGACGCGCGCGCTTCCGCACAGCCAGCGGGAATCTCGAGGTCCTGCGCGAGTCGGGCAAGTACTGGCTGGACTTCCCGAGCCGGCCAGCCCTTCCCACCGCCCTACCCGCGGCCATCGCGGAGTCCCTGAACATCGCGCCCCTGGCTGTTTTCAAGTCGAGGGACTACCTGCTTGTATACGCCACCGAAGAGCAGATCCTCGACCTCGCGCCCGACCGCGCAACCATGGATCGAATCAACCTGGACCCGGGCGGCGTCATCGTCACCGCCCCCGGCATTGGCTGTGATTTCGTCTCGCGGTTCTTCACGCCCCAGGCGAGCATCTTCGAGGATCCTGTGACGGGCTCTGCCCATTGCAGCCTCATTCCATTCTGGGCTGCCAGACTGGGGAAGCGCGAGCTCTCGGCGCGCCAGGTGTCGGCCCGCGGGGGCGAACTCTCCTGCGTCGATGCGGGAGAGAGGGTGCGCATCGGAGGATCGGCGCGCACCTACGGAAGCGCCAGCATCAGCTGCGAATAGGGGCGGCTCAAGACTGACCAGCCCGAGGCGGGAGGGGCCCGGACCGCCTGATCCCTATTTGATCCTCTTCCTGAGCTTGCGTGCGGACTGGGGACCTTCCCTCGCTGCCGTCGCCTCGGCCCTTACAGCCGCCGCGCGGGCGGCGATCAGGATCAGGATGCCCCCCAGCACCATGAACGAGCTTAGTATCTGGCCCATCGTGATGTTCAAGAGGCCACCATAGAGGTAGGTCGGCGCGCCCTTGTCGCCCAGGGCGAGCACGTAGCCAAGGCCCGCGTCGGGCTCGCGGAAGTATTCGATCGCGAAGCGGATGGCGCCGTAGCCGATCGCGTAGACCCCGGTGGCGAAGCCCGGGAATGACTTGCGCTTGCGCACGAATACCCAGAGCAGGAACCAGAGCACAAGGCCCTCGAACAGGGCTTCGTAGAGCTGGGATGGATGCCGGGGCAGGTTGACGATGTCATTCATCGAGGAGAGGGGAATGCCAGCCTTCGCCGCGAGGTCCTGGACCCACTGCTCGCGCGCGGGGAAGCGGCCCGAGTCGGGCACACCGGGGAATATCATGCCCATGGCCGAGGAGCTCACCTTGCCCCAGAGCTCGCCGTTGATGAAGTTGCCGAGCCTGCCAAAGGTGTAGCCAAGGGGAGCGGAGACGGCGATCACGTCAGCGATGGCGATCCATGGCAGACGCTTCACCCTGCAGTAGATGAGGGTGGAGACGATGAGGCCGAGGAAGCCTCCGTGGTAGGACATGCCCTGGAAACCGGCGAAGCGCCCGGACTCAAAGGGCCAGAAGATGAGCCAGGGTCTCTCCCAGTACATGCCCGACGTGTCGTAGACGAGGGTGCCGAAAAGCCTTGCCCCGACGAGGAGTCCGACGATGGCCCAGAAGAACCAGGAGGCCGCGTCGTCGGCCGTCCAGGGCGCCCCGCGCCGCTTTGACTCGTAGCGGAAGAGGAGCCAGGTGACTCCGAAGGCCACGACGTACATCATGCCGTACCAGCGGAACGGCAGGCCCGGGATGATCTCAGGTCTTATCCAGGACGGATACTGTATGGCGGCGAGCATTGCCCCTCCTTCGATCGGATTTCAATTGGCGGCCCCAGGGCGCGGGCCAGTGCTCAGGGCTCACATTGGTCGTTCGATTATGCGGCCGAGCTTCATGTCGAATGCGAAGACAACCTTGGTCTTCTGGCTGCGAACCTCGAGGAAACGGTTGTGGCTCTCGATGATGACGCCGGGGAATACGGTTCCCCTGACCCTCACCTCGGAAGCGACGTGCTCCTCGAACTTCTCTCGGAGATCGAAGACCCGGTGGGTCCGCTTCTCGAGCAGCTTCATCATTTTTACCTTATCGAGGCGTATCCGGTCGAGCCCCGCCCCCGCCCTCTCGAGGTCGGCCATCGCGCGGTCGGCCTGGACGATGAGGCCCTTGAGCTTCTCGATCTCCCTCTCCTCGGCCTCGATCTGGTCCGCGACCAGGTAGTCCTGCCCGAAGGAGACTTCGGTCTTCTTGTAGTTCTCAGAACCGAGGACGCTGACGTCGATGCCCTTGCGGGCCCGGCACAGGCCCCCGATGAGGGCCGCCTTCTCGGAGCTCAGGACCAGCTTGCCGTTTGTCTTCACGTTGCAGAGGATGCAGGCGTTCTTTATCCTGATGTCCTCGACCGCGAGGAGGAGGGCCTGCTCGGCGAACGCCGCCTCTATGCCCTTGCGGGCGCGTATGGTGGCCTTCCGCGCCCCCTTCACTCCGCCGGATATCGCGATCGAGCCCTCGCTCGAGACGAGGGATGCCTCTATCGCCCCGCCTATCGAGACGTCACCCCCGGCCATCAGTGTGAAACCCGAGATGACAGATCCGGCCACCTGGACCGCCCCGGGGAACCTGATGTTACCCGTCTCCGGCCCGAGGTCCGAGGGGATGGCGAGACGCGCACGCACGGAGACGCGCCCAGCCTGGACGAGGAGCTCGCCGCTCGCTGCCGCGATGTACGAGACCGAGCCGTCCTCGGCCTTCTCCTCCCTCACCGTCTCGTCGTGCTCGAGGGCCTTGTCGGCGTTCTTCTCGCGTCCGGCCTTCACCACCCGCCCAAGAAGGTCCATGCCGTCCTCGCCGAGGCCACCCGTGGTCACGACCTTCAGGATCGGATCGCCCTCGGACACGCGGGTCATGGTGTCGCGCTCCTTGAAGTCGACGCGGCCGCCCTCTGCCGGCTTGTAGAGGGCTCCAGACGCTAGCTGCGCGAGCCACTCTATCTTCGCCCCGCCCGCCGGGAGGGGCTGCCTGCCCCTGGCTACAGCGTACCTCAGGACGGGATCCCCCGCCCTCGCCTCGGCGACGGCCTCGGCGACCGAGAACGGCTCGATACCGCTGACGATGCCCTTTGCGTTGAGGGCCGCTATCACCCTCTCGACAGTGAGGGGCAGGCCGAGCCCCTCCTCCGCGCCGAGGGTGATGGATGCGCTCATCGCGTCGGGCGCGAGGAAGACCTCGACCGAGGAATCCCGCAGGCGGACCACCCGAAGCCTCCACTCTCCATCCGTCTCCCCGACCAGGAGGATGCCCGAGGCTGTCGAGGTCAGCTGTCCCCTCGAGAAGTCGATGTCCTCATAGACCTTGATGGCCGGATCGTTCCCCTGCAGCGAAGGGATGACGGCTCCGAAGACGTCGGTGCCGCTCTGCCCTGCCGTGGCGGAGGGCAGTTCGCCGATGCGCTGGCCGAGCTGGACCTGGGCCACACGCGTCGCCGATCCGATGGGGAATTCGTCGAGCTGCTTGACCGCCTTGGTGAGGCCGGGATGGGACTCGAGCGAGGCCTTGATCGCCGCGACCCTGTCTTCGCCCAGAAAGGTGACCGCGAAGGCGAGCGAGCGGTCCCTTCCCCGCCCTGCGGGCCTTCCCTCCGCGAGGCTGTAGTCAAGCCGCTCGCCATCCGGGCCCTTGTAGAAATCGAGGACATCCTTCTTGAGCTGGTCTGGCTTGAAGCCGCGGACGCCCGAGGCCTTGATTGCCGCGCTCAGGGCTGAAAGCTCAAGGGGCCGGCCCCTCCCCCTCCCCTTCCAGATCGAGAGGGAGGCGCGCAGCTTGTCCGGGCTAACCGTGATCTCGATCTTCGCGTCGCGGTCCAGGGAAATGCTCCGGCTGAAAAGGCTTTCCCCGCTCGTCACGGCAGAACCGAGGAGCTCGGCGACCTCCTCCCTCGGGATGAGGCCATCGACAGGCGCGCCAAGCTCGGCTGCCCGGGCGAGGACCTCGTCGGCCGTGGGCCCAACCAGGCGACTGTCGCCAGGCGCATAGCTCAGGAAGAAGCTCGCGCCGTCTGGCGAGACATCGACAGACCAGCGGTGGATGGGGATGGGGACGACATCAACCCAGCGCGAGCCCATCCGGACGAGGCCCTCCTCCTCGGCGAGTAGCTCGGTCTTGTTGCGCGCAACGCCGGCCCCGGAGTAGAATACCCCGTCCTCGGACCGGGCCTGGAGGGGCTTGCCGAAGATCGTCCGCCCGGCCTTCCCGGGCTTGGCCTGGGAAAGGAGGCACAGACGGTCACCCTTCCTCGCATAGCCGTGGCTGACGACCGTCGGGTCGGGATAGACGCTCTCTCGCTTTTCCCGGCGCTCCGTGACCACCACCTTTTCGATCTTGGGCGGCAGGAAGGGCAGGGCGGCGGGCTTCTTGACCGTCTTCTCTGTCTTGATCGTCTCGTAGCTCAGCCTGTAAAGGACGGGGGGCGGAGCCGAGGACAGGACGGCGGAGACGATCTCGGCCAGGTCCTCGGGAACCGGGAGCTCTGACCATTCAGGTTCCTCGCTCACGGGATTCTCTGGCGCCTGGCCCACGGCCACCTTCTCGGTGAGGGCGGCCTTGGCGCGGGAGAACTTGGAGACGAGGTCCTCGGCCCGCTTCTGGTTGAAGCCGCCGATCCTAGCATCCATGAGGACGCGGAGGACCTTGTCGGCAGTCCACTCGGCCCCGTTGGGGCTCGGACTGAAACTCAGGATAGCTTCGAGCTCGAGCTCGTCTATGGTGAGTGCCAGGTCCCCTTTCGCGATGCTCTGTGCCATGGCTCCGCTATCCGCTGAAGCCCTGGCCAATGGCCTTCGACAGCTTGTGCTTGAGGAACTGGTTCTCTCTTCTTATCTTGTCGATCTCGAACTGCTGGCTCCTGACCGTCTCCACGAGGTCGCCTGTGGTGAGGGCTCCCGAGGAGAGCAGCTCCTCGACATAGGCCATCTTGGCGCCGAAATCGGCCTCGGCCTCGAGCTCGGCCGTGCGGAAGCCCCCCTCAAGCTCGGCCAGGGAGAGGGAGACGTCCTCCTCATCCTCGGACTGGAGGAGCTTGTCGGCCGTCCGGTAGATGCCCTGGCTGAGGATGCCCTGGGGCTTGTAGCGAATGATCGGGATCCGGCTCCCCAGGGCGATGTCCTGGAGCTCGTCCCGGTAGAGCACGCCGAGGTGCTCGATGTCGATGTTGAGGTAGTCCTTGCAGGAGCGCCTGATCTTGAGGGCCTTGTCAGCGTCCTTGGGATCCTCGAGGAGGTTCATGAGGAGGCGTGGCCTGAAGCTCGCCATCCGGGAGGTGGCTATCTGCCAGCGCTCGGGATCGAGCTCCTTGACGGCATCGAGGATCGCCGGCACATAGGCCTTCTGGAGGGAGGCGCCGTCCTTGCGCAGGGTTTCGAGATATTCAAAGGCCCGGGACCTTGTGCCGAAGGCCCCATAGAGCAGGCGGAACACGGCGTTCTTGAGGAAGAGGTAGGCGTTGAGCGTCGCAGTCAGGGTCGGGGCGGTTACCACGATGCCGCGCGCACTCATCAGGAAGAAGTCGAGGATGTTCGAGCCGGTTCCCGCTCCAAGATCGAGGACAAGGTAGTCGGCGTCGAGGGAGAGAAGGCGCTTGACGAGCTGGTTCTTTTGCGCGGCCCTGATGTTCGCGAGGCCTGGCACCTCGGCGTCGCCGGGTATGAAGCGCAGGCCGGGATAGTCGGTCTCCATCACGACGCTCTCGAAGGCGCCGAGGGAGGCCTGGCCGCCGCCCTGGCCAGCCCCGGTGAGGAAGGTGCCGATCCCGCTCCTGGGGGAAGGCACGCCGAGTATGAGGTGGAGGTTCGAGGCTCCCAGGTCGAGGTCGGCGAGCACGACCCGCCTGCCCGCCTGGGCGAGTGCTATCGAAAGGTTGGCCGCAGCCATCGACTTGCCGACTCCGCCCTTGCCGCTCGCGATCGGGACGATGTGCACGCTGTCAGGCCTCGACCCGTTCTATGTCGTCGGGCCCCTTCGGGCCGTTGGAGGCGCCTGGGACGGAGCCGGAACCAGGCAGCTCCCCTCCCTTGCCGCGGCCAAAGACCAGGACAGCGGTCGCGAACAGCTCGACGAGAAGCACATAGGCGCAGAGGCCTGCCGTGAGGGCGGGGTTTTGCAGCTGCAGTGGAGCCATGCGGAGATAGGCGACGACGAGGGCGGCAAAGGGGATGAAGGCCATGAGGCCGGCGGCCTTGCCCACAAGGAGGAGGGGCCTATAGACCGAATACCTTTCCTCATCGAGCCAGAGGAAAAAAAAACCCGCAGGGAAGAGGAGCTGGGAGGCCGCCACATAGCGGAACAGGCGGTCGCCGCCGTTCTCGCCCTTGAGGATGCCGAGGCCGTCGGCCAGCAAAACGAGGGCCAGGAAACGGAGGAATTCTACGGTTGTCGCGACGATATTTACGGCCTTGCGCTTCATATATGAGGCGAAGTGTACTTTCCGCCCCTGCCTCAGTCAAGCGAGGAGGCTCCAGGTTGACAGAGGGTGGCAGCCGAATGGATATTGTATTTTATGATGCAAAGCCCACTTGTCCCCCGCCGGCATCGCCTCGCTTGGGGCGCGACTGTCATCGCCGTGATCGCCATATCGATGTTCTCGGTCCCCGTGCCGCGGGCCCTCGCCCAGGCGAACGACCAGTCCTCGGCCGATTCACGCAAGTACCTCGAGCTCCTCAACAACACCTTCCGCTTCGTGATGCAGAGCTATGTCGACCAACCCGACGCCAAGAAGCTCTACGAGGGGGCGATGAAGGGGCTCTTCGAGTCCCTCGGCGATCCCTACTCGGTGTTCCTGGACGAGCAGCTGATGAGCGACATGACCGAGCTCACCTCGGGCCAGTTCGGCGGAGTGGGCCTGTACATCTCCAAGCAGCTCCGCGACCCGAAAAAGGCCGAGGACGATCCCCGCTATATCGAGATCGTCTCGCCGATCGAGGACACTCCCGGCTGGAAGTACGGCCTCAAGGCCGGCGACCTCATCATAAAGATCGACGGCGAGACCACGGCTCCCCTGTCCACCGACGAGGCCCAGAAGAAGATCCGCGGGAAGCCCGACTCCACGGTGACCCTCACGATCCGCAGGGCGGGCCTCGATGACTTCGACGCCACCATTGGACGGGCCCGCATCGAGGTGCCGACGGTCAAGCACGCCCTCATCCCCACGCCCAAGGGGAACATCGGCTACCTCAGGATCATAGAATTCACCGCCCAGACCAAGGCCAGGGTGGAGGACTCCATAAAGGACTTCGACAAGGCAGGCTACCGCGCCCTCGTCATCGACGTGCGCAACGATCCGGGCGGCCTCCTGCAGTCTGTCATCGATGTCGCCAACTACTTCGTCGATTCCGGCGTCATCGTCTCCACGAAGAGCCGCAACGCCTACGAGAATTCCGTCGCCAGGGCCAAGCCGGGGATCGCCATCTCCGGCAGCAAGCCCATCGTCATCCTGCTCAACCGTGGCTCGGCCTCGGCCTCCGAGATCCTCGCCGGCGCCCTCAAGGACAACAAGAGGGCCTACCTAGTGGGGGAGAACAGCTACGGCAAGGGCTCGGTCCAGCAGATCTACCCGATCGACGGCACCGGCTTCAAGATCACCATCGCCCGCTACTACACGCCCAGCGACGAGAACATCGACAAGACAGGCATCCCTCCCGACCTCGAGGCCAAGGAGCCCGACCTCACGAAGGCCGAGACCGATTCGCTCCAGAAGCTCTACGACTCGGGCAGGATCTCCGAGCTCGCAAGCACCTGGTCGAAGAAGGCCGCACCCGAGAAGGCGGCCCTCTCGAAGGAGTTCGGCCTGCCCGAGAAGCTCCTCGCGCGACTCGCGAAGGACGAGGCCAACAGGAAGAGCCCCCAGCCCCCGGTCTACGACCTCGAGTTCGACATCGCCCTGAAGGCCGCCGTCGACGTCATAGACAGGCCCGACTATGCCCAGCTCCTCGCGGCCAGCAAGACGGTCAAGGAACTGGTCGAGGCCAAGAAGGCTGCCCAGGCCCTCGTGGCCCCGGCTGCTTCGGCAACCAAGCCCTGATTCGGAGAACTGGCCGGCCTACTGGTTCGTGTGCTTTCGTGATTGTTCGTGGTCCGGTTTCTGGCCATTCTGGTCCGGAAATTAGCCACGAGCAAACACGGGCTCACATGAAGGACAAAGTCAGCTGCCCGGGGCAGCCACGGACGCCCCCGGGTTCCTCCATGGGGACGTGCAGATGCGCCAATTCCTGATGCCTGAGGACTGGGATGGCGGAGCCACCTGCGAGATAGCCGGGGGACGGGCCCGCTACCTGGCCCGGGTCCTCCGACTCGAGAGGGGAGACGAGTTCCCCGCTTTGGATTCCCGGGGCGGGCGCTGGCTCTGCAGGGTCGGGTCGACGGGCCCGGACCGGGTCCTGCTCGAGATCCGGGAGCTCCCCCCTTCATACGACAGCGCGGTCTTCGAGGACATGAGGGGGGGGCGTTCCTCCCTCCCGGAGCCCCTGCGGGATGGGATCCCATCCTCCAAAAGCGCCTTCCCTCCCATCATCCTCGTCCAGGGCCTGCCCAAGGGCGCCAAGATGGATCTCATCGTCCGCCAGGCCGCCGAGGCCGGCCTCGAGGCCGTTGTCCCCCTCCTTGCCGAGCGCTCGGTCGCCAGGGAAGGGAGGGAGGCGGAGCAGAAGCGCTTGCGCTGGGAGAGGATCGCGAGGGAAGCGGTCCAGCAGTCGGGCTCGCCGAGGGCAACGGCCGTTGCGCCCATTATGCGGCTCGGCCAGCTCCCCGCCTGGCTTGGACTTCCGCCGCGAGGCCGGGGCCGGGTCCTCAAGATCCTCCTCCATGAAGCTCCCCTTGCGCATGCAAGCCTCCATGGGTATCTTGGCGAGGCACCGGACGAGATCGTCCTTTGCGTGGGCCCTGAGGGTGGTTTCGCTCCCGGCGAGACCGCCTTCCTGCTGGAATCGGGCTTTCAGGCGCTAAGGTTTGCCGGTGCGATACTCAGAACCGAGACAGCCGCCCTTTATGCGGTCGCCGCGGTCGAAACCATCCTATCGGAGCGCTCGTCATGGATTCCCAAGCCTCAGTGAGCCGCATCTCGATACTGGGCGTCCCGGTCGACACCCTTCCGGAAGACCGCATCGACGAGGTCGTGGCAAGATTCGAGGACGGCAAGAACCACCAGATCATCCTGCTGTCAGTCTGGGACCTCATGAGGGCGAGGAAGGATGGGGAGTTCCGCACGATGGTCGCAGGAGCGAGCCTCGTGCTGCCCATATCCCTCTCGATCGTCAAGGGGGCCCGCTTTCTGAGGAAGCCTGAGCCCGTCCGATACATGCCCTTCGACTTCGCCATCAAGCTCCTTGCCGCCCTTGAGCGTAGGGGCAAGTCGGTCTACATCCTGGGATCATCGCGTTCGAGCATCCAGAGGGCCGAGGCGAACATGAAGTCCACCTTCCCGGGGCTCAGGCTCGTCGGACGCTTCGCCGGACGCTACCCGCGGTCGATGGAGGCTGCGATCATCGAGGCAGTCAGGAAGGCGACGCCGAACCTCCTCATGGTGGGATCGGGGGTTCCTGGCCGGGAACGCTGGATTCCCCGGAACCTCTCCCATTTCAACGCTGGCATCTACCTCTGGTGCTCCGACCTCTTCGAGGTCTTCGCCGACCGGAGGGCCAAACCTTCGAGGCGCCTCTTCGCCCGGGGTCTCGAATGGCTCCCCTATCTGGGCCGCCGGCCCTGGAACCTGTACCGCGTCTTCACCATGCTCCACTACAAGCTGCTCCTCCTCTTCACCCGGCTCAGACACCGCTAGCACCCCACAGGCGTAGGGCGGAATAGGCACATGCCTAGGCGCCAATTCCCCTCACGGGGGCAGGCGCGCTGGAATAAGCTGTCGGCGCCGAGCCCCGCGGTCGTACTATTATCTTCGGGAATTCCATGGAAACATTGCTGTTCGTCGCCGACGACCCCCTTGAGGCAAGAGCCCTTGTCGCTGAGCTCGCTGGCCGCTACACGGTGATCCCCTGTGCCGACGAGATCACCGCGCTCGAGGCTGCGCGCCGGACCAGGCCTGCTGCCCTGGTTGTCGACTCGAAGGCCCTCAGGGACCGCCGGCACGATCCGGAGGGGCAGGGAAGCCTGAGGAGGATCAGGAGGGTCTCGGCCGAGGCTCCCCTCGTCGCGATCCTCGAACCCGGGACGGGAGGGGCCAGGGAGACTGCCCTGCGCATGGAGGCCCAGACCGTGCTCGAGAGGCCCTGCGGCCTCGGTCGGATCAGGGAGGCTGTGGAGGCCGCGATCGGTTTCGCCTCGGTCCGGCCCGCTTCCCCCTTCGACGGGAAGAGCCCGGCGATAATGGAGGCTGCCGCGCGCCTCCGCCTTTTCTCCGCCTCGGACTATCCCGTCCTCATCCTGGGCGAGAGCGGAACCGGGAAGGAGGTCGCCGCCCGGGCCATCCACGACCTGTCGAGGAGGAGGGACGCTCCCTTTGTCGACCGCAACTGCTCAGCCCTGCCCGATCTCCTCGCGGAGAGCGAGCTCTTCGGCACCGAGCGCGGCGCCTTCACGGACGCGGTGGCCCGCCCAGGCGCATTCGAGCAGGCCAGGGGCGGGGTGCTCTTCCTCGACGAGATCGCGGAAGCCTCCCTCCCCATACAGGCCAAGCTCCTGCGCGCGATAGAGTCAGGGCAATGCTGGCGGCTCGGAGCCCGTGGGCCGACGGCGGTAGACTTGAGGATCGTCACGGCGACAGCGGCGAACCTGAAGCGGGTCACGGCGGAGGGCCGCTTCAGGGTCGACCTCCTGTACAGGATCGAGACCCTCGTGCTCGAGCTGCCGCCCCTGCGCTCCCGCAGGGAGGACATACCTGACATGGCGTCGCGCATCGCGCTCGAGGCCTCCCGGGGCCGCACCGGGATCGCCCTCGGTGCCCTTGAGGCGCTCGCGGCCCACGACTGGCCGGGGAACGTCAGGGAGCTCAGGAATGTCGTGCATCGCGCCCTCGTCCTGACCGGGGATTCGGGCGAGATCACCGAGAAGGACCTTCAGTTCTAGGGCGCAGGCCCGCCCCTTCTCGCCAGGGACGCCATCTTGTGGAAGAGGTTCTCGTAGTAGCGGAGCTCGGAGGGCGTGTAGGCCGAACGTTCCACAGTGTCGCGCAGGAAGTCGACGAGCCTCGAGCCCCCTGTCTGCCTGAAGAAGCCCAGGGAACGGAGGTCCTCAGCCACCCTGGCCACGGCGGCATCGGCAGCCTCCCTCGTCACGGGCTCCGCCGAGCCGTCTATTTCGCCTATCGCGTTTTTTCTGAGCTCATAGCACGCGATCTGGACGGCCTGGGCCAGGTTGAGGGAGGGAAAGCCGTCGGAGCTCGGGATGTGGACCGCAAGGCTGCACAGGGCGAGCTCCTCCTCGGTGAGCCCCGTCCGCTCGTTGCCGAACACCATGGCCACTGTCCCCGAGCTCCTGGACGCCGCCCCCTCGAACACCCTCGACGCGAAATCGGCGGCGCTCAGGGAGAAGGACTTGCGCCGTTCCCCGCGGCGGCGGGTGAAACCCCCGGACATGGCGCAGGCTCCTAGGGCCGAGGCGAGGTCCCCGAAGCGCTGGGCCGACTCGAATA
Organism: Spirochaetaceae bacterium; assembly: GCA_025356015.1. Classification (GTDB taxonomy): domain Bacteria; phylum Spirochaetota; class Spirochaetia; order Treponematales; family Rectinemataceae; genus JANXYO01. The sequence goes on along the minus strand of JANXYO010000105.1, from coordinate 15,739 downwards.
CGTCGGCGGCGTGCACCGCCATCATCCGGAGCCTGGACTCCTCGTATTCTGGGCAGCCAGCCAGGGCGAGCCTCGTGATGCCCATGGTCTTCATGGCCCGGCAGACCGATCCGACATTGCCCGGCTCCTCGGCTCGGCAAAGGACGATGACGAAACGGGAGAGATCGAGTTCAGCCATGGTCAGTTGGTCCCTTTCTGCCTGATTTCGCCTTGCCGCGGCATATACCGCGCCGCTATAGTACCTATAGCATGCCAGAGCAACAAGATCGGGGCCGGCGGGTCGACTCGCCGGTCCTTCGCGTTCTCGGCCCCAGCCTGGCCGGCCGCCGGGCTCTCGTCGTTGGCGGCACCGGCGGCATCGGTCGCGCGATCTGCGCCGCACTCGCCGCGCGTGGCGCGAGCGTGGTCGTCCACGGAGGCGCTTCGCAGGAAGGACTCGATGTTACCCTCGCCATGCTCCGGAACATCAGCGGGAGGCTCCGTGGCGGTGCCGGGAACCAGGATTTCCAGGGTTTCCTGCGGGAAATAGACAGACCGAGTCACTTCCTCGCCGGCCTGCCCGACCTGGGGCACATCGATGTGCTCGTCGTCGCCCACGGACCATTCGTTCAGAAGAGCCTGGGGCTGACGACGGCTGAGGACTGGGAGAGGATGGCCCTGATCGACCTGGCCCTCCCCGGCGCCCTCGCCTCGGCCTTCCTCCCGGCGATGATGGAGGCGGGCTGGGGCAGGATGCTCTTCATGGGGGGCACAAGGACAGACGGCATCAGGGCATACAGGTCGAATACGGCCTATGCGGCGGCCAAGACCGGCCTGGCCGTCCTCGCGAAATCGCTCGCAGTTGAGGGCGCGCCACGGGGCGTCGCATGCCTCCTCGTCTGCCCGGGCCTCGTGGACACGGAATACCTCGACGAGGGCAGCAGGGAGAGCCTGGAGGCCCGGGCTCCCGGGGGGAGGCTCCTCGACCCGAGAGAGGTCGCCGAGCCCGCCGTGGAACTGCTTTCCGCCGAGCCCTGCGTCGCATCGGGGGCGGTCATCACCCTTGACGGGGGCCTGGGATTATGAGGGCAGGCTGGCTTAAGGCTTAGGCGGCCGCATGCCGATAATGGAAGGAACCGACTCGAGGAAGGCGCGTTGTCCGCAACGTCTCGCTTAAGGCGCCTTGGCGGATTTGACAACGCATTGACGAGAGCATTAAGATGCTTCTACAATAGTTGTTGATTGGCTCGAAGAAAGAGGCGAAGAGGAGCACCATGAACAATAATGATATGGTTCCCGGATTCGACGACGAGAAGGATGACAGCCTCAAGATCCGTCTCCAGAAAGTCGACTCCGTGGATAACTGCATCGCTCTCTTCCTGACCGGCTATATCGACACTTACAATTCCAATTTTTTCCAGAAAAGGGTCGGCAAGGCCATCGACGCCGGCTTCATACGCCTGATATTCAACTGCGGAGGCCTCAACTACGTCTCCTCGACAGGAATAGGCTCCTTTACCGCCTTCCTGAAAGCAGTCAAACCCAGGGGCGGGGACATTGTCCTGCTTGAGATCCAGCCCAAAGTCTATGAAGTCTTCCAGCTCCTCGGATTCTCCCAGTTCTTCAACATCAAGGACAACCTCGACGAAGCCACGGGCTATTTCAAGGCCGGCGACCAGACCACGGCCGCCTCTGTCTTCCCCAAGATATTCTCCTGCCCCATCTGCAACAAGAAGCTCAAGGCGTCGAAACCAGGCCGTTTCCGCTGTTCCGAGTGCAAGACGATCCTCGCGATCGACAATTCGGGTCAGGTATTTCTGGGATAGCTCGCGCCTCCCGCCCCAAAGGACCGCGCGCGCCCGATTCGCCCAAGGAGGTTCCGATGGCAGGCCTCAACAAGATCGAGGAGTACCTCATAGATCTCGGTGTATCCTACGAGGAGCCCCAGACGGGCACCTGGCTCGTCGATGATCCTACGAAGGGCCTTCCGCAGATCTTCGTGTCCTTCGCCGATCCCGTCGTACAGGTCCACGCCCACGTGATGGACGCGCCCAAGAAGGGGAGAGAGACCTTCTTCGAGGAGCTCCTGAAGCTAAACTACGACGGGCTCCTTCACGGCGCATACGCCCTCGAGGGCAACGAGGTCGTCCTCGTTGATACCCTGGAGTACTCGAATATGGACAAATCCGAGTTCGAGGCATCCCTCGACGCTATCGGGTTTGCGCTCTCTGAGCACATCCCCGTGCTCTCCCGCTTCAAGGGCGACTGAAAGGAGGTAATTCCAATGGGTTTGTTTGATCGCTTGCGGACAGTCATCTCTTCGAATATCAACGACCTTATCAACAAGGCCGAGAATCCCGAGAAGATGCTCAACCAGCTTCTGATCGACATGAACGAACAGATGATCGAGTCGAAGAAGGCCGTGGCCATGGCCATCGCCGACGAGAAGAAGCTCGAGCGCGAGGCCCTCGAGAACAAGAGGATGGCCGAGGACTGGGAGAAGAAGGCCATGCTCGCCGTCAGGGCAAGCCGGGACGACCTGGCCAAGGAAGCCCTGCTGCGGAAGCAGGAATACGAAGGCTATGCCCAGCAGCTCAGCACCCAGTGGCAGGCCCAGAAGGAATCGGTCGAGAAGCTCAAGGACTCGCTCAGGCAGCTCCAGAACAAGATCGACGAGGCCTCGAGGAAGAAGAACATCCTGATCGCGCGTGCAAAGCGGGCCGAGGCCCAGGACAAGATCAACAAGACCATGTCCAGCCTCTCGGGCAACCGCAGCGCCTTCGACACCTTCGACAGGATGTCGAAGAAGGTGGACGAGCTCGAGGCGCGGACGGAAGCGGTCAAGGAACTCGACGATGCGACCTCGGGTGCTACCCTCGAAAAGCAGTTCGCCGCCCTCGAGTCCACGGGCGGGGCCGACACCCTGCTCGAGGACCTCAAGCGGAAGATGCTCACCCAGGACGCCGGAAGTCCCGGAACGGCTGCCGGGTCCGCTGCCGGCGGAGAGACACCCAAGCCCTGATTCCCCGATGCCAGGGGGGCGAAATGAGAGTCCGCCTCGTAGCCTGCGCCGAGCCCTACACCTCCTACGCCGCAATGCCGAGGGATCCTTCTGGGTCCCTCGTTCTTTTTGGCAAGGCCGAGGCCGATGAGCCTCCAGAAATCCAGGTCCTCCCGGCTGAGCTCTTCCTCGCCCTCCCGGGGGAATCCCGCCGGGTCCAGCTTTCGATAGCCTATGGCCCGGCCCGGCTGATGGAGGCCTGTTTCGATGCCGGCTGCATCGATTACCTGAGGGATCCCTGGCCCCTAGAGGAACTAGAGGCCAGACTGAGGCGATTCGAAAGGCCCCGTTTCACCCTCGCATCCCTTCCCTTCGAGCTTCGTGGCTGCATGCTCGTCGCGCCGGAGAGGAGCCTCAGGCTCCGTGAATCGGAGCGGCGCCTCCTGCTCATCCTTGTCCTGAACCGCGGCAGGGCCGTGCCGCGCGAGGCCATGCGCTCTGCTATCGGCGGACGAAGTGCTGCCTCCTCGAGGGTCTGCGACGTCCACATTGCGTCTATAAGGAAGAAGCTGGATAGCCTCGTTCCGGGAGCGGGGGAGTGCCTGAGGGCAAACAGGGGCATCGGTTACCACCTTGAGATCGAGGCCTGTGGATAAGTTGTGGGCAAGTTCCGGGATAAACCGGGAAAAGCTCGGCTGGGTATCATTTTGTATACGACAGGAATGATGCAGTAGGCCCAAAGCAGCTGAAAACCACGAGGCTCACTGTTATCTTGTTTGTGCCGAATGATTTAACGACGACCCGGGTCCAAGCTGACATATCCGGCGGCCGCGTCAGCACAAGGAAACTCTTTGTGCAGTAACCCTTTCCTTCATGGCCCTCGAAAAGCTGCCTGTGGATAACCTGTGCGTTACTGGGAATAAGGCCGCGGCTTGCGGCCACATACTGCCCGTGCTAGATTCCTTGGATGAAGCATTGGCTCGACGTCGTCGGCCGCGCCTTGATCGAGTTCCTCCTCATCCTTGTCCTCATCGCGCTGGTGGGAGGGCTCGGAGCTTCCCTTGGCCCTGGTCCCAAGGACGCGAGCGCGATACTTCGTGATTCGGCGAGGGCGGCGATCGGCTATATGCCCCTCGCGCTCGCAGCGAGCCTCTTTCTTTCCATGTTCTCGTTCGATCGCAGGCTCGCAAACCGGGCAGCCGGCTGGCTCGGGCTACTGACCATCGGCATCCTGCTTTTCGCCGCCTATTTCGGGGTACTGAGGCTCATCGCCGGAGGCCCCCTCGCGCTGGAAGGCCAAGGACCCGCCTTCGGGGCAAGGCCTCCAGCGACGGGGATCTCCATCGAGAGGGGCAAGCGCCTTCTCTGGGTCGGCAGCCTCGAGGGCGGGACGGCCGGCGGGGCTCTCTCCCACGACGTAGTCGCCCGCAACGTAGTTGCGGCCGACTTCTCAGCAGCCTTTCCAAGGCTCGCCTTCGCCCAGGAGGCGAGCTATGACCCCTTGGCAGGGATCATCAGGCTTGCCGGAGCCGACTGGCAGGTCTTTCCAGAACACAGCACGATGGGCCCCCTCATACCCGAGCTCTCCCAGCTGCCCCAGTCCAGGATATGGGACAGGCTGCGCGTCCTTGACCGCTCTTCCATACCCCAGGCCTTGGCTGCGGCTGGGGGCTTCCTCTTATTCCTCATCGGCTTCCGCTTTCTTGCCCGGCTCAGCAGGTGGCCCCTCGCAAGCGCCTTCCTTGCCGCCGCGGGTTTCGTCGGAGCGATCATGGCCGACTCCTACCTCGGGAGCCCGGGTGCCGAGCGTCTGGTGCACGGCTTCGCGGGGGGAGGAGCCCTGCCCTTCGTCTGGCTCGTCGCCGCCTTCGAAGGCGGCATGGGCCTGCTTATGAGCGCCGTCGACCTCCTCGTCACACCCCGTCGCAGGGGGGAGTCGTGAAGCCGGGAAACAGGATCCTGGGAGTCACCCTGCTCATCGATCTGCTCGCCCTGATCCTGCTCTTCGCCTGGTCAGTCTATGACTTCTCGGCCGACCGAGTGGTCCCGGTCTTCGCGGCGCGCTGGCAGCTTTCCGAGGCCCTGATCGGCCTGATCCGATGGCTGCCGGGGCTCCAGTTCCTCTGCCTCGCCGTCGCCCTCGGCGCAGCCCAGGGGAAGGCCGGGGAGCTCATGCAGGGCTCGATCCTCCCTGCCGCCATCCTCTCGGCGATACTCGCCGCCTTCGCCATCCTGCTCGGCCCGCCACTTGCCTCGCAGAGGGAGGCTATCCTCGCATCGAGCGCCAGTTTCAACGAGAGGCTCGGCGCCGCGAGGACCGCCCTCGCCCGCGGCGACCTGGGCGAGGCCAGGGCCGACATCGAGGCCTGCCAGGCCATAGACGCCCGAGACCCGCGGGTGGTCTTGGCGTCGACGGCGATCGAGGCCGCCTCGCTCAAGGCCCTGAGGTCGGCGGCCGATGCAGCGCGGGGCCAGACCTCGCCGGCCCCCGAGGCTGGAGCCAGCTCGGCACGGGCCTACTATCTCAAGGCCATGGACTTCGCCGCGAAAAAGGACTTCTTCAACGCACATTCCTGGGCCTCGGCGGCAGCCGCCATGGACCCGAGCTACACCGACGCGGTCAGGCTCGCCGCGAGGTCCTGGGAGGAGCTCGCCGCACGCGGATCGGACAGCGCGGACAAGGACCGCGCCGCCCTCTACTCAAGGAAGCTCGAGGGCTACGGCTTCCTGCGCTCAAGCGATCCTGTCGCGGCATACCGGGTCTTCAAGGAGCTCTCGGCCACCCAGGGAAGGGATCCCGAGGTGCAGCGCTACCTCGCCGAGAGCCTCGCTGCCTTGGACCGTATAGCCTTCTTCAAGGATGAGGCCGACCGGGCCTTCTCGGGGACGGTGCTCGGACCGGTTTTCCTCAAGCTCCCCGCGAGCGGCCCATCGCTCCGCTTTCTGACCGCCTCCTCGGCCGCCTGGGCAGAGGGGGCCATCTATTTCCGGGAGCTCGAGTACCTCGAGACGGGAGGCCAGCAGGAAACGAAAGCAAGCATGCGGACAGCCCTCGCCAAGCTCGAGGGAGGAAAGCTCCTGCTGACCAGCGTGGCCAGGGACAGGCCGGCCGAGATTTCCCGTCCCACCTGGGCGCGCCCTCCAGCACCCGGAACGAGCGCCATCCTCGATCTCGCCCTCACGCCCGAGCTCGCATACAGGCTCGTGGCGGCCATGGATGCCCCCGGGGCTCTTTCGGTCGTGGATGCCTGGCGCGCGGCACGCGAGGCCCCGTCCTACGCCGTCTCCTCCGAGAAGGTAGTCGGCCAGCTCCTGGCCAGGGCCGCGGTGCCCTTTGGCGTCTTCACGGCGGCGGCCCTCGGCGCCCTGGCGGGAATACGCTTCAGGAGACGGGGCAAGGGTTTCCCCTTCGGGCACTTCGTATTCGTGCCGCTGATGGCCGCCGTCCTCATGCCTGCCGTCATCGTGCTCGAGAGGGCCGATGCCCTGATCTCGGCCTGGGCGATGGGCATGATGCCCGGGCTGCGCGCCCTGGCCATCTCCGCGGCCATCAGGGCGGCCATCCTGTTCATCGCGGTCATGCTCATGGCCGGCGCCCGCGACGAGCATGCCGCAGTCGAACGCTTCTGAGCCAGGCCAGCTACTCGGAGCCTGGCTCGGTCGCCTCCTCGGAGCTGCCGCGGGCCTCGCCGCCGGCTGGTTCGGGATCCTCGCCGGCCTCCTCTTCGGCTACATGCTCGACCTCGCCCGGGCCGAGGCCAGGGAGCGCAGCCGCATCCAGGCATATTTCCGGGATCCTGACTCGAGTCCTCCGCCCGAGGAGCCATATCCTGGCCTTGCGGCCGCCATTGCCCTCTCCGCCTACGCCCCATGGGGAGACAGGGAAAGCGGAACCTCGGTGTTCATGGGACTGGCCAGGAGGGAGCTTCCCGAGAACAGGAGGGACGATCGCGTCCTCCAGCGTCTTGCGGACGCGGCCGAGGCCGTCCCTTGCTCCTCCCTACGCGCCCTGGAGCGCGCCCTCTCCCTCCACGGAGCGCCCGCTGTCAGGGCCATAGTGGCCCGCTTCGCCTACGAGCTTCAACACAAGCGCGGCGAAGGCCTCGACCACAGGGCCGACAGCCTCCTCTTGCTCTCGCTCGCCGACTGCGGACTTTCCGGCCCCGAAATAGAGGCGGCGCGGAGGCTTGCCTTCCCCTCTTACCGGGATCCCTGGGCCGTGCTCGCCCTTGGCCGCGGAGCCTCGTACGCAGAGGTGAGGAGGGCATGGCGCCGCCTCTCCAGGCAATGCCACCCCGACTTAAGCGATGGCGAGGAGGGCGGTGAGGACGCTGCGGCGAGGTTCCGGGAACTGCAGGAGGCCTACGAGATCATCCGCGGTCTTCGAGCCTTGTGATGCGGGCACCAAGGGAGCCAAGGCGCTCGCAGATGGACTCATAGCCCCTTTCGATCTGGTACACATTGTGGATCGTGCTCGTGCCCTCGGCGCAGAGGGCCGCGATGACCATGGCCATGCCGGCGCGGACGTCCGGCGAGGTCAGGGAGTCTCCCTTGAGCCGGGAGGGGCCGGACACGACGGCGCGGTGGGGATCGCAGAGCACGATGCGGGCCCCCATGCCGATGAGCTTGTCCACCCAGAACATCCGCGACTCGAACATCTTCTCGTGGATGAGGGAGGTACCCTCGGCCTGGGTGGCCACGACGGTCATGATCGAGGTGAGGTCGGGCGGGAAGCCAGGCCAGGGTGCGTCGTCGATCTTGGGGATCTGGCCGCCGAGGTCGGAGACGACCTTCATGGCCTGGCCCGAGGGCACCTGGATTGAGCGGCCCTCGCTGGTCCAGCGAATGCCGAGCCGGGCGAAGGCGACCTTGAGGGGCCGCATGACCTCGGGATCCACCTCGTCAATCACGAGCTCGCCGCGCGTGACCGCGGTGAGGCCGATGAAGGAGCCGATCTCCATGTAGTCCGACCCGATCGAGAAGTCGGCGCCGCCGAGCTCCCTCACCCCCTCGATGTGGAGGACGTTGGAGCCTATTCCATCGATGCGGGCGCCCATGGCTCGCAGGAGCATGCAGAGGTCCTGGACATGGGGTTCGCTGGCGGCGTTGCGGATGACGGTCTTGCCTGCCGCCATGACGGCGGCCATCACCACGTTCTCGGTGCCGGTGACCGAGGCCTCGTCGAGGAAGATGTCGGCCCCGACGAGCTTGTTGGCGGTGAAACGGAACAGCCCGTCGATCTCAATCCTCGCCCCGAGCTCCTCGAGGGCGAGGACATGGGTGTCGATGCGGCGTCTGCCGATGACGTCCCCTCCTGGCGGGGGCAGGCTCACCTTGCCGAAGCGGGCGAGCAGAGGCCCGGCGAAGAGGATCGAGGCCCTGATCTTCCTCGCGTGCTCGGCCAGGATGTCCGAGCGCGACACTCCGGCGGGATCGACCCTCCACGCGTTGGGCGCGATCCTCTCGACCCCCGCGCCGAGGTGGCGCAGGATGTCGAACATGACCTGGGTGTCCTCAATCTCTGGGATGTTCCGCAAGGTGACAGGGGCCCCGCCAAGAAGGCTGGCCGCGATGCAGGGCAGGGCAGCGTTCTTGTTGCCGCTCGCCTTGATGCGGCCCCTGATCGGGATGCCTCCCTCGATGACATACTTGTGCATGCGCCTACTTTATGGCGGCGGCGGCCGGATAGTCAACGCGTGGGCCGTGACGTCGGTCGTCTAGAGGCCTTGTGTCGTTGCGTCTCCGGCATTTTGGGAGTATCATCGCCTTGAGGTACAAATGACGTACAAGCTCGATGGGGCGAAGTTCCCGACCCTTGAGGAGCTCATCGAAGCCCTCTATCCGCTCTACTCGGACAAGATGTCGGAGGAAGAGTTCAAGAAATACGTCGAAGAGAACGCCGAAAAGCAGTAGGGCATGAGCAGCCAGAGCCCCAGCGATGACAGCGCCTCGGCGAGACACGCGGTTCGCACCAGGCTCAACCACATCGTAGGATACGGGGACATCCTCAGGCTCGACGCGGCGGAGACCGGGAGGGCCGACCTCGAGAGGGACTTCGCGGAGATCCGCGACGCCGCCCTGGCCCTCAGGGAGCCTCTGGCCCGGCGCCTCTCCGGTCCCGGCGGGCGCGAGCCCCCACCCGATGCGGCCGAGATCGGGAGGATCGACGAGCTCGCCTACGGCATCCTCTACGACCTTGTCGCCAGGATCCAGGCGATAAAGGGCAAGGCCGAGGACCACGGCGACAGGGATTTCGCCCTGGATGTCGAGAAGATGCTCGAGGCCGCCAACGGCATCCTCGAGCACCTCTCGATAGAGATCTCGGGCGCCTCCGAGGATCCACCGGGCGCGGCCTTCGCGCCGCTCCCGCGGTACGCCCAGGAGCCCCTCGAGCCGCCCAAGCACATCGGCCGCATACTTGTCGTCGACGACAACCTCTTCAACAGGGAACTTCTCGCGCGTCACCTCGAGCGCCAGGGCCACAGGGTCAGGGCGGCCGGGGACGGAGTCGCCGCCCTCGAGACCCTGGCGATCGAGTCTTTCGACATCGCCATCCTCGACCTCATGATGCCCGGAATGAACGGCTACCAGCTGCTCGAGCGCATCAAGGCCGATCCCAGGCTCTCCGACCTCTATGTCATCGTCATATCGGCCCTCGATGACACCCAGAGCATCGCCAGGTGCATTAGGCTCGGGGCCGAGGACTACCTGCCCCGGGAGTTCGAGCCCGTGATCCTCAGGGCGAGGATAGAGTCCTGCCTCGAGAAGCAGCGCCTCAAGGCCGAGCAGGAGCTGTACGTCGCTGCCCTTGTCGAGACCCAGGAGAGACTTCGCGCCGAGCTCCGCGGGGGGGCGTCCTACGTCAGGAGCCTCCTCCCTCCGAGGATAAACGAACCGGGGCTGAGAACGGACTGGATGTTCCTGCCCTCGGCCTCGCTTGGAGGCGATGTCTTCGGCTACGGCCGCCTTGGCCAGCGTCCCGAAAGCCAGACCCGGCCCGAGGGCCGGCCAGAGGCGCAGAACCAGGGCGCTCTTGGCGCCGACCAGGGAAAGCTCGCCCTCTACCTCATCGATGTCAGCGGCCACGGCATCGAATCGGCCCTGTTCTCCTGCACCCTCCTCAACCTCATCAAGACCCAGGTCCTCCCCGGGGCCGATTTCCTCGATCCTGCCTCGGTGTTCACGAGGCTCAACGCCTCGTTCCGGATGGAAGAGCAGAACAACCTCTATTTCACTGCCTGGTATGGGGTCTGGGATCCCGTAACCAGGGAACTGGCCTACGCGAGCGCGGGTAGCCCTCCGGCTATCCTGATCCTGCCGGGGGGCGGGGCCGTCGAGCTCGTGACCGGGGGCATGCTCGTGGGCCTCGAGAGCGAAGCCAGCTACGAAGTGCACACGAAGGTGATTCCGAGCGGCTCGAGGCTCTATCTCTTCAGCGATGGGATCTACGAGTTCAGGAACATGGAAGGGTCGATCCTCGGCCTCGAGACCTTCATCGCGATGCTGGAGTCCCACGTCGCCGAGACCCCCATGGGTACCTCGGCCCTCGACGAGGTGCTCAAGGACGCCAAGGCCAGGGCATCCCGCTCCCGCTTCCTCGACGACGTGTCCCTCGTGGAGTTCATGTTTGGGTGAAAGCCTGGTCCTGCCCTCCCCCGACGACTTCCACCTCCACCTGCGCCGTGGCCCGGCGATGGCAGGCTATGCGGCGCGCTCCGCATCGGTCTTCGGCCGGGCCCTCGTCATGCCGAACACCCTGCCGCCCCTGCGCGGCGCCGCCGACATCGAGGCCTACCGCGCCGAGATCGCCTCGGCCTGCCGGGGCAGGCCCTTCCTGCCCCTTATGACCTTCAAGCTGCACGCGGGCATGGGCGCGGCCGCGGTGCGGTCCTGCGCCGCGGCGGGGGCCCTCGCGGGCAAGTACTACCCCGCAGGCTCGACGACGAACGCCGAGGACGGGATCGTGGATCCCCGGGAGCTCGCCGCCGAGCTCGCCGCCATGCAGGAGTGCGGCCTGGTGCTCTCCATCCACGGCGAGGCGCCCGATGCCCCCGTCCTGGAGCGCGAGCGGGCCTTCCTCCCCGTCGTCGAGGGCATCCTCTCGCGGCATGCCTCCCTGAGGGTCGTGCTGGAGCACCTCTCAACGAGGGAAGCCCTCGGCTTCGTCCGCTCGGGCCCGAGCCGCCTGGCCGCCACGGTAACGGCCCACCACCTGGCCTTCTGCCTCGACGACCTGCTGGGAGGCCTGCTCGACCCCCAGCTCTTCTGCAAGCCTGTGCTCAAGGAGGCGGGACACCGTGACGCGTTGCGCGACGCCGTTCTCGGAGGGGAAGGGAGGCTCTTCTTCGGAAGCGACTCCGCCCCCCACCCGCGAGCGGCCAAGGAGGGCAGGCATGCGGCCGCCGGGGTCTACGCGGCTCCGGCCGCCCTCCCTTGGCTCGCGGGCTTCTTCGAGGCCGAGGGCAGGCTCTCATCCCTGCGGGACTTCGTCTCGCTAAGGGGCGCGGCATTCTATGGCCTGCCCCCCCCGGCCGGAAGCCTCGAGCTCGTGCGAGAGGCATGGATGGTGGACGAGGAGCTGGACGGCGCCGTGCCACTGTTCGCGGGGCAGACAATGGCCTGGCGCGTCCGGCGAAGGCTCTAGAGCCTCACGATGCGCGAATGGGTCAGGACCTCCATGCCGCCTTCCGTGACGAGGTAGTCGTCCTCGTAGCGCACCCCGCCCAGTTCGCTGTGGTAGAGCCCCGGCTCGACCGCGATGATGTGGCCGCTTTTCAGCACGTCCACATTGTCGTCGCGGTCACGCAGGGAGGGGGATTCGTGGGCGTCGAGGCCGATGCCGTGGCCGAGGCCGTGGGGCATCGCGAGCCCGGCCTGAGCGAAGACCGCAGTGACGGCGGCCGAGATCTGCCTCGTCGGCGTGCCCGGTTTGATGAGGCCGATGGCAGCCTCGCGGGCCGCGAGGACAAGCTCGACCATGCGCTCGCGCTCGCTTCCAAGCTTGCCCCGGAGGAAGGTCATCGTGACATCGGTGGTATAGCCTTCGAGCCTCACGCCGAAGTCAAGGATGCTCATGCCCTCGCTTCCGAAGGGGCCAGAGCCGAAGGGCGGGAAGGCATGGATGCCGAAGCTCCTGGCCGGGCCAGCCGCCAGGGTCTCGAAGCCTGTTCCCTCGCATCCCGCTGCCCTACACTCGCGCTCAATGAGGAGGGCGAGCTCGAGCTCGGTCGCGATGCTGCCCGAGCGCAGGTCCTTCTCTATCCTGTCCATGAGGCCGTCGGTGATGGCCGCCGCCCTGCGGTAGATCGCTATCTCGGCCTCGTCCTTCCTTGCTCGCATCGAGAGCACGAGCTCGTCCAGGCCATCCTCGCGGCAGACGAAGTCGTAGTCCGGCAGCTCCTCCACGAATTTGACGTAGCGCAGATAGGCGAAGGTCGATGGCAGCTCGACCTTCGAGCCCGAGGGGATACCGAGCCGCTCGAGCATGCCGCCAAGGGCCCGGTGGGGCAGGCGCTCGAAATCGCTGTATGCGAGGATCTCGTCGGCCTCGCCGTACCTGTGGGCCATGTTGAGGTCCCAGGCGACGAGGATCGAACGCCCGTCGGCGGTGATGAGGAGAAGCGAGTCGCCGATCTGGCCCGAGAGATACCTGATGGCCTGGTCGCGTCTCCCCTCGGCGTCCTCGAAGAGGGCCGCGGCGATGCCCGATGATGCGAGGAGCTCGGCTACCTTCTGGCGCCTCTTGGCAAGGCTTCCCGTCATGGCAGTGCCTTGATCGCGTTCTGGGCGGCAAGGATTATTCCGCCCGACCACTTGTCGTTGGCCGCGATGGAGATGAGGGCGATCTTCACGATGGGGTTCTTCGAGAGGGCCGCGTTGTCGATGGCGGCCCTCGCCATGCGGTTCCTGGTCTCGTCCGAAAGGCCGGATTGCTGCTCGGCGTTCTGCCGCAGGAGGATGTCCCTGAGGGCGGTCGCCGCCGGATCTTCCCCGTTGGCGCCGAAGGCGGCCAGGCCGAGGAGCCTCTCCTCATCGTCGTAGCCCTTGGCAAAGGAGGCAGCGCAGCCCGGCACGGGGCCGGCGCCCTTGGCCTTGAGGGCGATGAGGCCGCGCAGGGCGGTCTTCCTGAGGTCGGCGAAGAGCCTGGCCTCGGCGCGGTCGATCGGCACCTTTTCGTGGCCCAGGTTCAGCGCCATGACGGCCGTCTCGACCTTGCGGTCGCTCGAAGCCCTCGAGGCGAGCTCGGAGGCCAGGGCACGGATGCGCCGCGCCGGGGACTCGATGGAGAGGATCTGCAGTATCGCGTCGGTCGGGTCGTCGGCGATCAGAGGAAGGGAGCGCTCGGCCTGCTGGCGGACTCTCTGGGTGTACCAGGCGTCGGCGGCGAAGAAAACCGGCGAGAAGCCCCTGGAATCCTTCATCTTCTCGAGACAGATGATCGCCCCGAAGGCTAGCTTCTCGCCCGAGTCCCTGTCGGCCGGGGGGCTCATGTTCATGTCGCGCAGCAGGAGGGAGATCCTCTCGGCGTAGTCGAGGGCACGCATCTTGCCGAGGGCAATGAGGGCCTCGGCCTTGGCGAGGGGATCACGGACCTGCTGGACGACATCCCAGAGCGCGGGCGCCGCGTCCAGCTGCTTGAAATCCCCCAGGGCCGTGGAGACGATGCGCACGGTCCTGGCGAAGAGCTCGAGGTCGGTCGAGGACGCATAGCTGTTCTGGGTCCTCATCAGGTCCTGGAGGGCCTCGCCGAGGATGGGGGCAATGCTCCTGTCCTTGAGCTGGACAAGGCTGAGGACAGCCGAGTATTTCTGCGAGGGCCCCACTGCCTCGACGTAGATCCTCCTGTACACCTCGACGACCTCGTCCGCGAGAACCGAGGCGGCGCCGATCAGGAGCAAGGCCAGGGCCGGGATAATTCGTTTCATGCCTTCATCTCCCCGTCATCATTCAAAATAGATTTCGGTGCGCGAATCCTCGCGCACAGAGTACTCGTAGCGCGTCGTCGTCCTCACCGCTCCCGATCCATCGGCCTCGGTCATCTTGACGAGCTCGCCGAGGGGGCCGTATTCGTAGGCCAGGGATGAGGCGAGCGAGGCGTCGCTCCGGTGGTTCTCCAGCGCGAGCAGGGCCCCCGCGGGCGAGTATACATAGGACTCGTAGCTCTGGAGGGAGCCGTCGGCCGCCAGATATGACCGCTTCGCGAGCTTGCCATTCGCCCCGTACTCCAGGACGATCGAACCCGTGACCTTGAGCGAGCCGTCCTTGAGCACGATACGAGCCAGGGCGCCCGTCTGGTAGAGATAGGCCGTGGTGGCCATGACGATGCCCTTCCCGTCCTGCACCTTCCATTCGGTCTTGTTGCCTGCCGAATCGTAGGTGTAGCTGGACGAGGACTGGACCAGGCCCTTCGGATCGAGGATCCTCTCCTTCGCGAGATGGCCCGCCGAATCGTACTCGAACTCGCGGCGCAGCTTGAGCCTGCCCTCGGACTCGTAGACGCTCTCGGCGGAAGCGAGCTCACCCTTCCATTCGGTCAGGACCCGCTCTGACGGGTCGCTCCTGTTCGAGTCAAAGCTGGCCTTCTCGATCAGCTTGCGCTTGGCGTCGTCGTACTTGAAGGTGGAATACTCATCGACGAGACCGTCGGGGTAGTAGGATGTCAGTTTGGCAAGGACCGGCGTCTTGAAGCTGACGATGCGCTCCTTGCGGACCTTTTCGGGCGCGGCAGCCGTCCTCGAGGCCGAATTGGCCGTGCTGGCGCATGAGGCAAGGGCGAGCCCTGCCGTCGCCACGAAGGCGGTGAGTATCTGGACGGACCTCTGCATGTGAAACCTCCGGAAGAGATCAAAAGCATTGCGTCCATCACTATAGTGGGAATACGCGGGCGATAGAATACCCACGGCCTTGTTTTGGCCGGCGGAACCGGCCTAGACTTCCGGCTTTTCCTCTTTCCGGGCGGCGTCGAGGGCTTCCCTGAGCAGGGCAAGGCCCCTGTCGATGTCCTCGTCCCCGATCACGAGGGGTGGAAGGAGCCTGACCACGTTCTCCCCCGCTGTCAGGACAAGCAGGCCCCTGTCGAGGCAGAGCTCCTTGACCCGGTCGGGTTTGCATTTCACCGCGATGCCGATCATGAGGCCGCGGCCCCTGAGCTCGGCGACGAGGGGATGCTCCCAGGCGCGGACGGCCTTCATGATGCGCTCCCCCTTGCGGGCCACCGATTCGAGGAAGCCATCCCTCCCGAGCTCGGCCAGGACTACCCTCGCGGCGCTCGCGGCGAGGGGATTGCCTCCAAAAGTGCTCCCGTGGTCGCCCCGGCCGAGGACCTCGGCTGCGGCTCCCCTGGCCAGGACGGCACCTATGGGAATGCCGCCCCCCAGGCCCTTGGCCAAGGCGACGACGTCGGGCCTGATCCCGGCCAGGCTGGAGGCGAGCATTGCCCCCGTCCTTCCAATTCCAGTCTGCACCTCGTCGGCGACAAGGAGGATGTCGCGCTCGGCGCAGAGGGAGGCTGCGGCGCGCAGGTACTCGTCGGAGAGGGGGACGACGCCCCCCTCTCCCTGGATGGGCTCGAGGAGGAGGGCGCAGACCTCGCTGCCAAGGGCCAGCTTGAGGGCGAGGATGTCGTTCGCCGGGACGTGGATGAAGCCGGCGGGAAATGGACCGAAGTGGCTGTGGAATTTCTGCTGGCCGGTCGCGGCGGATTAAACCTTACGCATTCTGAACCCTTGGAACTGATGTTGCCGCGCTATGGCGAGGCCA